>DFYV01000181.1:0-4766 GCA_002383425.1 Bacteroidales bacterium UBA4073
TGTATAAATTTAAACAGATGAAAATAGTAGCGAGGAGCGAGTAGCGAGTAGATAGTATGTCAAAGATATTAATTTGAAACATCCATGACGGATTTTAGACGCACACGGGCATGATTATAACGATTCAATATTACCTTTGGGGTAAAAAATTGAAATAANNAGAACGCCAAGTTTTTACGCAAAGTACGCAAAAAAAAAACTCTGCGACCTTTGCGATTCCTTTGCGACCTTTGCGGTTAAAAAAATTAAATATGAAATATACATGAGGCTGGTCTAAAAAGTTAATAGGCGTTAAACGTTAAACGTTAAACGTTAGGTAAATTTATAAATCACTGAAATTAAACACCTTGCGTTTCTGGTGTTCTTTACGAAAGCCATCATTCCTAATAATATTTGGCTTTTTAGACAGTACTCGACAAATCGATAATAAATATCTTTATAAATTTACAAAAAAATGACCTGATATGATTTGGGATTTTATTCAAGAAAAGCTTGACCTGAACATTGATATCTACCTTATTACGGTTACCGAGACCTTTGGAAGTAGCCCAGGAAAAGTAGGCTTTAAAATGGCCGTTGCTGCCGATGGCGACCTTTTCGGATCAATAGGTGGAGGGGTGATGGAATACCAGTTGGTTGAAATTGCCCGTGAAAATCTGAAAAGTAGAGAGGGGCATAATTTTTTGAAGCGTCAGGTTCACTCACACGAAGCCGAAGAGGATAAATCGGGAATGATTTGTTCCGGTGAGCAAACCCAAGTTTTTAGCATTCTAACCAAAGCTAATGTTGAAATTGTTTCCAAAGTGGCTACCCTGGTAAGGGAGAACAAGCCAGGCAAACTTGTTATATCACCAAATGGCATTGAGGTTTACGAAGGTAATTCACACCTTAGCAGCAGCTCAACAGAATTCCATAAAAACGGCACAAACTACCGCTACAGCGAACCTTTAGGAATGATGGAAACCGTTTACATTTTTGGTGCCGGACATATAAGCGTACCACTATCGCAAATACTTAAGCTGCTCGACTTCAGAGTAGAACTTTACGATAACCGTAAAGGCCTAAATACCTTTGAAAGCAATACATCAGCCCATAAGAAGGGAATAGTTGACTACAAGTATATATCCGATCTTGTGCCCGAAAATACAAGAAGTTACGTGGTAATCATGACTTTTGATCATAAGTTCGACGAGATAGTACTTAAGCAGCTCATTAACAAGGATGTGAAGTACCTGGGTATGATTGGCAGCAAAAGCAAGGTAAAGACCATCATCGATGACCTGGTAACTCAAGGCTACAACCATGAAAAATTGGAACGGATATGCTCACCAATTGGACTACCTATTGGTGGACAAACCCCTGCTGAAATTGCTGTTAGTATTGCTGCCCAAATAGTGGAGTGGCGCAACAAAAAGTAGTACTACTGCTCAATGATACTTGCGCCAATAAATGTTTTAATATTTTTCTGTTCGGGATTACCTGTATAGGTTAGGTTACCCCCGGTACGAACATTAGCCTCCAACAGCTTAGATGCGTAAACCTTTGCGTTAGCACCTGAGCTAACCTTCACGTAAGTTTTAGGCGAAATCAGATCGATAGCGGAAAGGATGCCTCCCGTATTTACACTGGCCTCGTAGCTATTCACCTTGCCCCTTAGTCGAACAGTAGCACCCTGTCCTACCGAGATATCGGCCGTTTCAGCCACTAAACCGCCATCAAACTCGGAACTTGTGTTAACGGTAAGGGTTAACTTATCGGCCTTGAGGGTATCCTGAAGGCTTACAAGTGCTGCTGCCGATACGGAAATCTCCCGCAACTCCTTGTAGGTGATAAAAACAGTGGCACTGACCTTATCGTAAAGCTTGCCTTTAAGTTTTACCTCAAGGGTTTTATTATTTGTTTCGATAACAATATCCGATGAAGGAATTCCCTGGGTTTGCACCCGAGCGGTTAACGTGTCGCCTTTGGTAAGAAATACCCTGAATTCGCCCCATACCTTTAACTTATCAAAATCGTTTACAGTGTATGACGCCGATTGTTGCGCAAATCCACCAAACAATATCAAGGCAAAACTAATAGAAAAAATAGCTCTTTTCATGCTTATTTAATTTGATGCTCGTGATTCAAAGATAGCTATCAAAAGTTATTCCAAGATGTTAATTAACCTTTTTTATACGTCGAACAAAATGACATTAATTGATGTTTAATGGTAAAATGAGCTAAATGAAACTTTATGGTATTTTTCTGTTAACTTTAATGGCACTAAATACTTTCGGTCAAAACGCAACGGAAACCCTTATGGAAAATAACGAATTGAAAAGCAGGTTAACCCCAATACAGTACCACATTACGCAAGAAAAGGGAACAGAACGCCCCTTTACAGGGATTTACTGGAATCATTTTGAACCAGGCATTTATGTTTGCGTATGCTGTGGGGAAGAACTTTTTCAAAGCCAAACAAAATTCCACTCCAGCTGTGGCTGGCCAAGTTTTTTTGACACTAAATTTGAAAATAGCATAAAGTTACAAAAGGATTTTAGCCATGGTATGATACGAACCGAAGTGTTATGTAAAAAGTGTGGCGCACACTTAGGACATGTGTTTAACGATGGCCCTGAACCAACCGGTTTAAGGTACTGTATCAACTCGGCTTCGCTAAAATTTATACCTATTAAATAAAAAATTCATGGATAGATCAACAAAATATATGGCCATGTTTCCGCTTCAGACATTTTTACTACCAGACGAAGATTTACCTTTAAGGATATTTGAGCCAAGGTATAAGCAGCTAATAAATGAATGCCATGAAACAAACGAAACCTTTGGCATTCCCTATGTTCATAACAATGAAGTTAAATCCTATGGCAGTGAGGTTGAATTGGTGGAAATAATTTCCAAAAATAGTGTAGGTGAAATGGTTATTGTAGTTAAAGGGATAGCCAACTTTCATCTTCTGAACTTCAAGGAAAAGCTGCCTAATAAACTATACGGCGGAGGTGAGGTTGAGTATGTAGATGATAAATTCACCACCACTAATCCCGAATTGGTAGTACTTGTTAAGAAATTGAAGTTAGAAATTGATCCGGTTATGGGTTCGTTAATTACTAACAACTCCGTAAACCTCTTTAGCGTGGCAAAAGCTATTCAGCTTAATTTCGATGATAAATTTTCATTTTACTCATTACGCGACAAAAATAAAATGGTAAATTACCTGATTAAACGATTGCAATTTTTAGAACAGATTCAGATACAGGAAAAGAAATTAAAAAACGATTTCAGCTTAAACTAATACCTGTCATTCTGAATATTCAGTAAGTTTTTATGCGGGATTGTTTTAATGTACCTATCGAATATTCTTACCAGAAACCTATCGACAACATAAGGAAATCTGGCACCTTTCCAGTGGCTTTGATTCGACATAAAAGTAATGGTGTAGCCATCGGGTCGGGAAACCACAAGTGCTGATGTACCAGCCATAGAGCCAGAGCGCCAAAGTGTACCATCGTCTTTTACCCAGCGCCAGCCTAAAGGCTGAAACTTCCCATTGTAGGTTTCTTTCATCGTTTCGGCTGACTGTTTTGAGATGATATCGGGAAAATCGCTCATACCATCAACGGCCATAACAAACCGAGTAAGACTAACCGGCGAAATCACCCAACCACCGGCTGCACCCAAAGCATGCACATCGTTTCCACCTCTCGATTTCAGCACATCTGTTTTTGATCCGTCAAAGGATATAACCTTTTCAGCTTCGGGAACCTCGTAGTAACGAACCTCATTGTGAAACCTCAAGCTATCCCAGCTATTTGCCAGATGAGCATCGTAAATGTGAAGGGGCTCAAAGATTTCGTCTAAAACATAGCTCTCGTAGTCCATACCCGAAGCCTTTTCTATAACCCTTTGCAGAATAACAAAACCGATATTGCTGTATGAGCTATGGCTCCCGGGTTGAAAATGCAACTTTTTGGAAAGGGCAAAAATTATGTAATCGTCAACATCTAAGGGGAGTGCCTTACCAAGTTCACGAGCTATAACATCTTTAATAAACAAATGATCGCCCCAGCGGGGAGTCCAACCACCGGAATGGTTCAGAAGATTATGAACGGTGATTTCCTCAACCCGCTTATCCTTATATTTCAAGAATCTGGGATCGTTAAGAATTCCATTAACCCCAAAAACCTTATCGTCCAACCTGAGCTTGCCATCCTCAAGGAGTTTCATAACGGCAGCAGCCGTTATTAGTTTTGAAACGCTGGCAACACGCATGGTATGGTAGGGTTGCATGGCAATACCCCCTTCCTTGTTGGCCATGCCAAAGCTATGTGCATATATTACTCTACCCTTATGAGCAATACAAAAGGAAGCGCCAACCAAATTCCACTTGTTCACAAACTGCTCAAGCTGCCGATTAATGTCCGAATACTCACTGGAAGATGTAAGGGAGTTGTTTACATTCAGTACATCGACCTTTGCATACTTTGACGATTCAATCAGGGGTAATGCAGTGATATCCTTCCTTAAAATGAATCCTAAGACTACCAGTGCAAATGGTATTACTGATAGTAGTAGTATCGATTTTTTTGGTTTCCTCATTCCGATATTCCAATAGTAAGCCCCGCAAAATTATAAAAACCTTAGCGCAAAAGCGGAATAAAGAAGCGGTTAATTTGTTTTTGAGGTGATAATAAAAGGATAAAGGATAAAGTTCAAGGTTCAAGGTTTGCCCTGAGTGAAATCGAAGGGTTCAAGATTCAAGATTCAAGATT
>DFYV01000181.1:4821-20568 GCA_002383425.1 Bacteroidales bacterium UBA4073
TTGAAATTCAAAAGATATCAACCATCAACTATTTTCCGAACAACGAACAACGAACAACGCTTTTAAACCATCAACTATTCTTCCGAACAACGAACAACGAACAACGAACAACGCTTATCAACCATTGAGCCTTTCTATTCGGATGAATTTATTTAACGGTAATTCTGAACTAATCTTTCAAGCAAGCTGCAAAATCTATCAATATCCTCTTCGGAAGTATCCCACGAGGTCATCCATCGTACCTCTGAACGATCCTCGTCCCAAATATAGAAGAAATATTCCTTTTGAAGGGGTTGGATAAGCTCAGCAGGGATAGTGGCAAAAACAGCATTTGCCTGTACAGGCTGTGTTATTGTTACCCCTTTAATGCCGGAAACACGCTTAGCCATGAGTTGAGCCATAGCATTGGCGTGGCTTGCCGTTGAGTTCCATTGCCCATCTTCGAGATAGGCTAAGAATTGTGCTGAGATATACCTCATTTTTGATGCAAGCTGTAAGCCTTGCTTACGGGTAAACAAGAAATCGTGAGCCAGCTGGGGATTGAAAAAGACAATGGCTTCGCCATACATCATTCCATTTTTAGTACCACCAAACGACAGAACGTCCACGCCGGCATCGCCGGTAAATTGCTTAAAATCAACTCCGAGCGATACTGCTGCATTGGCTAATCGAGCGCCATCCATGTGGAGTAACATGCCATGCGAATGGGCGTAATCGGCAAGTGCTTTAACCTCTTCAGCTGAGTAAACAGTGCCGAGCTCGCTAACCTGCGAAATCGATATTACCTTGGGCTGAGAGTGATGCTGAAAACCAAATCCGTGCATGTGTTTTTTTACGGCATCAATGGTTAACTTACCGTTAGTGGTTGGAGCCGAAAGTAATTTACAGCCGGTAAATCGCTCAGGAGCTCCGCACTCATCTACATTGATATGAGCCGTTTCGGCACAAATAATTGCGTTATGAGGCTGAGTAATTGCTTTTAGCCCTAATACATTAGCGGCAGAACCTATAAAAACAAAATAAACCTCAATATTGCTGCCGAATATTTGCCTGAACCTTTCAATTGCCCTTTGTGTAACCGGATCATCACCGTATGCTATGGTGTGCCCCTGATTGACCTCATTTATAGCCTTAAGAATACTGGGGTGAACTCCCGAATTATTATCACTTGCAAAACCTTTAGTAAACATTGTTTCCATTTTTCTGTAAAGTTAATTATAATTATAATGTTGATAATGATTACGACTTCAGTTTACGCAGCATCTGGTAGTCGATGTAGTATAAAAATTTAACCGATAAGCTGTTGTACTGCGGGCTTTGAAAAATATCTTCGATATTATCAAAATATCTACTTATAGGATTATCGAGGATATCTTCAACCTGATTTTTCCAGGCAAAAACCAGCTCACTACCGGGTGCAAAATGCCACTGGTAAAACATGTCGATATTGAGCAGGTTGTAGTTCATATTATTTGGGCTGGAGACCAGATTGGTTTCGCTAAGCGTGCCATCAGAATTTAAAATAAAGAATTGATTGTAGCTATAGTTCCTCACATAGTGTCGTGCCCTTATATTCAAAAATGATTTAGCAGTAAATGCAAACTGAACATTAAGCGTATTGGTAATGGTAACCAGCTTTCGGCTACCAAAGAAAATGTTTGTTCCATCGTAATCGTAGTAACCAATGTTATTATGTTCCAGCTGGTAAGCCCAGCTGTAGATGGTTAAAACTCTATCGGAAAATCGTACACGTGGACTGATGCTATAATAGTAGCCATTTTGATTGAACATATCGGCAACCCATATTGAGAAGCTATGGTCTAATGCAATGGTTTTGCGATAGTCGGACGAACCCCACCATTGAATCCAAAACACGCGTGGGGTACGAAATTTGTGCCCTTCGACCCGCGGTTCATAGTAATCGTAGCCATAGGTAGGATAGTATGAAGTAGCCAAATTACCTGTGAAGTTATTGACATCGGTGAATTCAAGTTCAAGTGAGATTGCCTGGTTTTGAAAGTTACGGGGAGAGTACAGGTAGCTATTGGAAAACTGAATATTTGCCTCAAAATCTAATAGTTTCCAGAATGGCTCAAACACCTTATAAACTAAGTTTACACCCGACGAAAACTCATTGGGGCTTTGCAGATACCCTAAATCGTTCGGGTTATAGTATTTACTTTCAATATTATTCCAAATATTCCACTGGAAATTACCACTAATTTTGGATAAGGTTAAGTTCGATTTAAAACCTCGTTGAACGGAATCGGCAAAGCGTTGACTTAAAGCTCCAACACCGCTTATGCTATAGGTTTGTTGCTTACTTTTCAGATTAAATTCGGTAGCAGATACATTTGCCACAAAACTATTGTCGGGCCTGTAAACATTAGTATTTATTATACTTGCGTATGAATTGTTTGGTAAATTCTGATCAAATACTACCATGTTATAGTTAGTAAAACCTTGAGAAAGCAACCTGCGGCGATTACCGGTAAGCGTGTCGAAGGCTTCGGCATAAGTATTGCCAGTCATGGCATTGAAGAAACCAACACCAAGACCATTAGCAAAACGACCCGATATTTTACTGGCATTAATAAGCTTCGCTTCCTGCGGATTTCTATCTATTGTTTCGTTTGTCCTAAGCGAGTCGTAAACCTTGTAGTAATCAACAGGCAATCCGCCAATCCGGCGTGAATAAAATACTCCAGCCTTACCAAAAAGTTCAGTTCCTTCGGTAAAAAATTGCCTGGCTTCACTGTATTTCACCTCAAATGGGCTTAGGTTTAGCACCTTATCATCGGAACGAACCTGACCAAAGTCGGGGATTAAGGTAATATCAAGAGTAAAGTTTTGGGCAATCCCCACTTTTAAATCCATTCCGCCCGAAATACGGGTATCCACACCATTATGTTCATGAAAATGTTCCGCATAGGTTGAAATGTAAGGTAAAAATGACAGGCGTAATGGAGGTTTAATGCCTGAAATCCCTTTAAGTACTCCCGATTGAACTACAAAGCCCGATTGCAGCTTATCGACAAAATTCCATGTGCTAACCTCATTTTTACGCTTGAGCAGCCGTGAAAAATTAAGCCCCCATACATGGTTGTCGGCTTTAGAAAACCTAAGAGCACTGTAAGGAATTTTCATCTCCAGTTTCCAGCCCAAGGAGTCAAATGCAACGGCACTCTCCCAAACGGCATTCCAACTCCTGTCGTCATTGTCAGATGTTACTTTAATATCGGTTTGAACACCCGATGCCGAAACGGTGAACTGTAAAAAGTTTACCCCATCGTTATAGGTACTCAGGTAAACGCTGAAAGCGTCGGAACGAAGCCTATCGCTGTTATCACGTTGCCCTAACTCACGGTAAATGCTATCGGGTAATGAATCGAAAAGTCGAACTCCAACATATATTGCAATATCATCGTACAGTACCATGGCCTCTGTAGGTTGCGATGCTTTCAACCCATTAAAAGGCTCATAAATGTGAAAGTCTTTAGCAAGATCAGCGCTGCTCCAAGCATTCTCCTCAAGTTTTCCATCAATATTAATATACCCGTTTACCTTGTGTGCCAGCAACTCGCGTGTTACCCGTAACGAATCATTATTTCTTCCCGAAAAAGCCAAGTTAACCAGAAATGCAGCAAAGGTAACAGTCAAAAAACACCTTTTCATAGCAAAAAATCCCAATAGTTCCAAAAAGTAAGAATTAGAATAGAGCTAAAGGTTTAACCCTAACGGAAAAATCATTGGGAAAAAGTGAGCTCTTATATAACTTCTGGTTATTTTTCTTTGGGGCTACTTACCCGATAATGAGTGACTATCAACCGTGAACCGTTAATGGTTTAAAATATGTCTCGGTGCGCTGCACCTTTATGGAATTTTATAGTATGATTCCATTCTACAAATGTTATGGTGCGCTGCACCTAAATAGGTATCCTAAAGATGGATTGTAAGTTTTTAACACCATAAAAGAACAGATTCAATATTCAAAATTCAAAATTACAAATTACGAATTAAAGATTCCTTTTTACGAACAACGAACAACTAACAACGAACAACGCTTATCAACCATNNCAACGCTTATCAACCATCAACCATCAACCATCAACTTCTTTCCGAACAACGAACAGAACGAGTTAAAAGTTAAAAGACATCAAACTCATCAATTTAATCAACCGTGAATCGTGAACCGTTAACCTTGAACTTTGAACTTTGAACCTTGAACCATCAACTATTCCCCGAACAACGAACAACAAACAACGAGCAACTCTAATATAACATCCAGCTATTTTTCTTTGGGGCTTAATTACCCGAAAATGAGGGACTATATAATAATAATAAGTATGACCTTAAATTGTTTCATTTCATTCTGGAGGACTCACGAACAATAAGTTGCGTTTTAAGAATCTCGGTTACAGGGGGTTCTGGTTTTGTTTGAGTAATTCGGCGAATCAGCTGTTCCATAGCTTTTTTACCCATCTCATAGCCGGGTTGGTTTACCGTAGTAAGAGTAGGCTCAACCATTAGCGAGGTTTGATCGTCGCCAAAACCCACAACTGCTATATCATCGGGGATCTTATAGCCATTACGTAAAAGAACTTTCATAGCGCCAGCTGCGGTGAAATCGTTAACCGTGAAGATTGAATCGAATTTAAGCCCGCTATCGATTAGCTTTTGGGTTTCAACCAGGGCTGTTTGGAATGTGTCGCAGTGTACTATTAGCCGTTCATCAATAACCACGCCGTTATCGCGCATAGCTTTTAGGTAGCCGTTAAGCCGATTCAAACCGATTGACCTATTTTGAGGACCTGCAAAATGCACGATTTTGCGTCGGCCTTGCACAATAAGATGTTCTGTGGCCTGATAGGCACCATCAAAGTCGTCAATTATTACTTTATCTGCCTGAATCTCATCAACAGCCCTATCGAAAAATACGAGGGGTATCCCCTCATCCTCAAACCTTTGGAAGTGTTCATAGTTGGCCGTTTCCTTTGAAACAGAGACCAAAATGCCATCGATAATGCTATTCAGAAATGTATCGCAGGCTGCCACCTCGCGGTTATAATCCTCAACCGATTGGCTAATCATCACGCTATAGCCATGCTCATTGGCCACCGCCTCAATACCACTAATTACTGAGGAAAAGAAGTAGTGAACAATTTCAGGAATAATAACCCCAATAACATTGCTACGCTGATTACGCAAGCTAAGGGCTATGACGTTGGGTTTATAGTTGTATTTGGTAGCCAGCTCGTTAACCAAACGCTTGGTTTCCTGACTAATGTCGGGATGATCTTTTAGTGCGCGCGAAACGGTTGAAGGGCTTATACCCAGCTCGCGGGCTATGTCCTTTATGGTAATCTGGCTCGATTTCATTGGGAAAAATTTTTGAAGTAATTGATTATAAAATGGTTACTAATCAACCATGACTATTGCGATACTAACAAATATACTACTAAATAAAGCATTGAACCACCTGCCCAATGTAATAATTTTTTTCATAAAATACAAACGTTTGCGGTATCGTTTGCGTGTTTTTTTTAGGGTAAATGTATAATTTTTGTTATTAATTTTTTAAGGTTATGTAAATTGTGCAAGTATTTTAAATAAATTAACAAATCATAAGTAGTTAAAACACAACTTAAACCAAATCAGATTATGAATATAGGTAAAAAAGTACTAAAAGGATTTCTGCTTTTTGCAGTAATGCTCCTGTTTACAGAAGCATACTCGCAAGACATACAGGTGTCCGGAAAAGTAATTGATTCCAAGGACAACACTCCAATGATTGGAGTATCAGTTGTTGTAAAAGGTACTACTATAGGCACAATAACTGATATTGATGGTAATTACTCCATTGAAAGTCCAGTTACAGGCACTTTGGTTTTTTCCTTTTTAGGATACAAGACACAAGAAGTACCTGTTAATGGTCGGGCACGAATTGATATAACCCTTCAGGAAGAGGCTCAGCAGATTGAAGAGGTAATTGTTATTGGGTATGGTGTTCAGAAAAAGAGCGACAGAACTGGAGCTGTTGTTAACGTAAAGGCTGAAGACCTAAATAGAGGTAATCTATCCGATCCTATTCAAGCCATGCAGGGAAAAGTTGCCGGTGTCAACATTTCAAAGAAAGGTGGGGATCCCAACGCTGGATTTGCTGTTCAAATTCGTGGAGCTGCAGGTTTTTCGTCGAGCACACAACCTTTATATGTTATTGATGGTGTTCCTGGTGTTGATCCTACAACAATTGCACCAGAGGACATAGAGTCTTTCAACATACTAAAAGATGCTTCATCGGGTGCAATTTATGGTTCTAGAGCTTCAAATGGTGTAATTATAATCACAACCAAAAAAGCCCAAAAAGGAGGTGTTGCTGTTATTGATTACAACACTTATATTTCATTTGATCAAACCAGTAAGCGTTTGGAATTTTTAGATGCAAACGATATAAGAAAATATGTTCAAGATATGGGTATAACATCATTTACCGATAACGGGGCAAATACTAACTGGCAAGACGAAATTTTCAGAACAGGATTATCCCAATCGCACAACATAGCTATTTCGAACTCTGTTGAAAATCTATCATACAGGTTATCATACAACTACATGGATAACCAAGGTGTTATAATTGGTAGCAGTAAAAAGCGCAACATTGCAAGACTTAGCTTAACACAGAAAGCTCTAAACAACAAACTCACAGTTGATGCTTCGGTTGCGGGAACTTTTGAGAATAATCAATATGTAAACTATGGCGATGGTATGGGTCCATCTAATATTTTATACCAAATGTACCAACGTAACCCCGTTGATCCTGTTTATAACAGCAATGGAGATTTCTTTGAATTTCAACGTGATTTTAACTATAACAACCCTGTTGCGATTGCTAAGTTGATCCAGAACGAACGCGATGCAAAATACTACTTTGGATCATCTAAGTTAAGTTTTGAAATTATTGAGGGTTTAGTCGCAAGTGGTAATTTTAGCTACTTAAGAAGTGACAGTGAATCATTCTACTACGAACCAACAAATTTATATGCAGCAGGAACTGCTGGTTACGGGCGTAGAAGTTATACAAATGCAGAGAGTAAAATACTTGAAACCACAATTTCGTATAATAAATCAATAAATAATCTACATAACATTAATATATTAGGTGGCTATTCTTTCCAAGAGGATTCATATTCTGGCTTATCAGCACAAGGTCGTGATGCTCTTTCGAACTACTTAAAATCTAATAATCTTGGTCATTTAAACAATGTTAATGTAGGCGATATTGGATCATGGAGAAATTCGAACAGACTAATTTCTTTTTTTGGTAGGGTAACATACAATTACCAATCGAAATACTTTGCAACTTTTACATTACGAAGAGATGGATCATCAAAATTTGGACGAAATAATGAGTGGGGCTTATTCCCGTCTGGCTCCATCGCTTGGGACGCTAAAAAGGAATCATTCCTAGAGAATGTTGATGCGATAAACCAATTAAAATTGCGTGTTGGCTTTGGCTTAACAGGTAACCAGGAGATTGGAGCATTTAACGATATTATGTTTGCTTACCCTAATGGAACTGCACCAAACTTTGAAACAGGTGAAGATGCAATTAATTTCAGCATATCGCACAATGCAAACCCAGACTTAAAATGGGAAGAAAATAGAGAAATCAATATTGGACTTGACTACGCCCTTTTAAACAACAGGATCCAAGGTTCTATTGAGTATTACATAAAATCCACATACGATCTATTGGCTAGTTATGCTGTTCCAGTACCACCAAACGCACTACCCAATACATGGGCCAATGCCGGACAAATTGATAATAAGGGATTTGAATTTAGCATTGAAGGATTTGCAATCGATAAGTCAAACTTTAAATGGCGTACTATAATAAATTTTGCTACCAATAAACAAAAATTAGTAAAACTATCTGGTGATGGGTTTTTCTGGTCCGAAGGCGATAAAAAAAGACTATGGTTAAGTGGTAGAGGTTTAGTTGGCGCTCAAAACTGGACACAATACTTAATGGAAGGCGAAGAAATTGGTACATTCTACATGCCCCGCTATGCTGGCTTATCTCAAGATGGAAAATTCCTTTTCTATACTGCAGAAGGTGGTGTTACCCGCGATATAAATGCTGCTGAACGCAGAGTTGTTGGCCACGCACAGCCTCGCTTTACACTCGGATGGTCAAACTTCTTTACGTATAAAAATTTTGATTTGAGCATCTCGCTTCGTGGTGCATTCGGAAACGAAGTGATTAACTCAACAAGAATGGTATTCTCAAACCCTCAAATTTTACCTACACTTAATGCTCTTAAAGATGTACTTGATGAAATTGACAGAGGCTTAACTGACTCTCCAAAAATAAGTGATTACTACCTAGAGGACGCTTCTTTTATTAAGATAGACAATATTTCGTTGGGCTATAACTTCAACACTGCTAAAAACAAGTGGATCAAAAAGTTAAGAATTTATATTAATTCTAATAACTTATACACATTCACTAATTACACCGGTCTGGATCCTGAAATGTCGTACACAGGTCTTGAGTTTGGTCTTGACCAATACGATGTATATCCAAAAACAAGAACATTCACTTTTGGTATTGATGTTAAATTCTAAACCACTAAATGATTATGAGAAAGATAATATATACATTAGGTTTGTTACTTGCTTTTACTGCATGTACAGATCTAGACGATGATTTAAGTGACAAAATCCCATTCGATAAATTCCCCGAAAATGAGGAACAAGCTGCACTGATGATTGTACCAGTTTACAAACCCATGCAGGACTTTCTTGATTGGGGTGGATGGTGGTTTTGCCAAGAACTAACTTCCGACGAAGTTGTTTGTCCAACCCGCCACACCGACTGGGATGATGGCGGTAAATGGAGGGTTCTATACCAACACACCTGGGACAATAATACTGAAGCTGTAACAGCAATGTGGTCAAGATTCTATAAAGGAATCGTTGAAGCTAACAGATTAATTGAAATTTTTGAGCCTAACGCAGATGAACCTGCTGTGGCTACAAATATTGCTAAGTTAAAAATAATGAGAGCATACTACTATTATCTTCTTATTGATAATTATGGTGATGTTCCTTTTGTTACCTCATTTTCAGAAGCCGAAGAGCAACCCAGTAAGACATCAAAGGCTATCATCTATCAAAGTATTGTTAATGAAATAAACGAAAGCATTCCACATTTGACAACATCTATTTCGAAAACAGCGGTAACAAAGGGAATGGCCTTCTCACTACTAGCAAAACTTTATCTAAACGCTGAGGTATATGCAGGTGTAGCTCGATGGGATTCTGCTGAAATGGCCTGCGATAGTGTTATCGCTTTAGGAAGTTACTCTTTGGAATTGGATCCAATGGCTCCTTTCGTAACAAATAATTCGAATTCATCCGAGAATATTTTCACCATTCCTTACGATGAGGACACCTATACCGGATTCAATCTACACATGCGTACACTTCACTATAACAACAATTTAACGTTTAATATGCCTGTTGGCCCATGGAACGGTTTTGCTGTTACCGAGCAACACTACAATACATACTCTGATGACGACAAACGAAAAGCGGGCTACTTTATGGTTGGTCAACAATACACAGCAACAAATCAACCAATAACTGATGCAGTAGCGGGTACTCCCTTGATTTTTGACCCACACATACCAGCAGTTGTAATGGATGCAACATATACTCTACAAGAAATTAGAATGTCAGGGGCGCGTGTTAAAAAATTCGAAATTAAAATGGGTGCCAAGGATAACCTCAGCAACGATTTTCCAATTTTCCGTCTTGCTGATATCTATCTGATGAAGGCAGAAGCAAGAGTTCGTCAGGGGTTAAATGGTGACGAATGGCTTAACGAAATAAGATTAAGAGCAGGTTTAACCGGAATAACAAATGCAACACTCGATGATATACTTGCTGAGCGTGGCAGGGAGTTATTTTGGGAAGCACATCGCCGCCAGGATTTAATCCGTTTTGGTAAATTTAACCAGGCATGGTGGGAAAAACAAGCATCTGATCCCAGCCGTAGAACTTTTCCAATACCCCAATGGGTTATTGACTCGAATCCAAATCTTGCAAAATAAATTTTTCTAAATAAGGAGTTGCAAATACCACTTGAATTTAATTAACTTAATCCACTAATTTTAAACTAAACGCTATGAAAAGATCAAAATTTAATTTGGCTTGGATGCTTTTACTGGCAATCTTTACATTCGCCTCATGCGAGGATGACGAAGAAAAGGCTCCAACAATACCAGTTGAAGATGGTATTTACGTATTTGGTGGCGGTACAGCCTTAACAACCTATGATATCAAAGGTTTAATGAGAGCTACCAAGAATGAGGTTGACCAGAGTGATCGACCTGGCCTTTATGAGCTTTATATTGCTGTAGAAGCTGGTACTGAAGGTTTTAACCTGGGTAAAGTAGTTGGTGGAAAGGCTACAGTATATGGACCTGGTGCCGATTTTGCTGAAGTTCTTGAAGCCGATAAAATTAGCGATGAACCCAGACTTTGGTTCTCCAGAGGTTCTTTGGAAGCAACTGAAACTAAATTTACCGTGCCTGAAGATGGTTTATACCATGTTGTTTACGACGAAACTTTAAACAAGGTTGTTGTTGCTAAAGCTGAGTGGGGTATTATTGGTGGCGCAACTGTTGCTGGCTGGGGTGGTAGCACCGCGTTGCCTCTTGAAGGTACTTTCAGCAAAACTGCCATGACATTTAAAGCAACTGAGGTTATTCTTACAGTTGGCGATTTTAAATTCCGCTACTCAAATGGATGGAAAATAGTTTTGGATGGAGAACTTGTAAGGGTAAACACAAATTTTGGTGGTGCTGTTAACGCATTAGTTCCAGGTGGAGGTAACATTGCCAATACTGAAAATGGTATATACACCGTTAAGGTAATGTGGACTATTGAAAATGGAATAACTGCCGAGGTTACTAAAACAGGCGATTACACTCCTCCGGCATACCCTGATGCAATGTATGTTACTGGTGGTGCTACCGCTTATGGTTGGGCCACGCCAGGAGATTCTGCCAATGCTATTATGCACAAATGTGCTGGTGGAGTTCCAACCGAAGGTTTATTCTGGAAAATCTGTCATCTGGAAGCTAATTTAGGATTCAAATTAGCTGCTGCTGGCTGGGGGGAACCTAACATGGGACATGCCCAAGTTACAGAATTTGATCCTAATGGTGTTGAAGTTACTGCCGATAATGACGGCAACATGCAAGTTGCACAAAGCGGAATGTATATGATTGTACTGGACCTTCGTAACGACGCTAAGAAAGTTTCCATTCAGGAAGCTGCTGTTTACGGTATTGGAGATGCTTTTGGTGGATGGGACGCTGGCGTTGCTGCTAACAAGTTCACTGTAAATAACACTGATAAAACCCTTGTTTCACCAGCACTTACCGCTGATGGCAACATTCGCATGTATGCTGCTCATAGCTGGATTCCTGACTGGTGGAATGCTGAATTCAACGTTTACAACGGTTTAATTGAATACCGCAATGAAGGTGGCGACCAAGCTGCCGTTCCTGGTACCGCTGGTCAAGTTATTACTTTACACTTTGACTCAAACACTGGATCTATTGCTAAGTAATTCAATTTATGTCAATAAAAAAGGCGCGAAATCGCGCCTTTTTTTCCATTTAAACAAAATAATCAATGAAAATCAAAATTTTCTCATTCTTACTTTTAGTTTCATCCATCTCGTTGGGTCAAATATCAGTTACCCCCGCTCTCCCCACCGATGCCGATTCTGTTACAGTTACATTTGATGCTACCAAAGCCACAAGAACCGATTTGGTGGGCTATACCGGAGATGTTTACGTACATACAGGCGTAACCGCTAATGGTGTTGAATGGCAATACGTTATCGGAACCTGGGGCAACAATCCTACACAACCCAAACTCACCCGAACCGGAACAAATACCTATCAACTTGAAATTTCCCCCAGCATCAGGCAGTTCTACGATGTACCACCCGAAGTAAAGATAACCCAGATGTGCTTTGTGTTCAGAAGTGCCGATGGTACAAAGCAGACCGAGGATATCTTTTATAACGTTTACGAGCAGGGACTTGCGGTTAGCATAGCCAACCCGTCGCAAGACAAGCCAATTTTTGAATTAAACGATAACATAAACATTCAGGTATCGGCAAATAATTCAACTTCGCTTAAGCTGTATATCGATAACGCCGAAGTTGCCAATACCAACCAAACCACAATATCATACCCATTTACTGCAAGCAGCTACGGAAAGCATTGGATTAAAGCTGAAGCCTCCGACGGTAGCACAACAGCTTACGATTCGGTTTACATTATTGTTCGTACACCTGTACCGGTTGCCACACTCCCGGCAGGTTTAAGAAACGGGGTAAATATCATCAGCCCTAATTCAGTAACTATTGTATTGTACGACCCACCCGCCAAAAAGAATTACGTTTACCTGATTGGGAGTTTTTCCGACTGGCTTCCCGATGAACAATACTACATGAATCGTACCCCCGATGGGAAATATTACTGGTTAACCTTAACCGGTTTAGAACCCAATACCGATTATGCCTTTCAGTTTCTTATTGATGGTTACCTTCGCATTGCCGATCCTTTTACAACCAAAACACTCGATCCGAACGACCAGTACATTCCTCAATCAACCTATCCCAATTTACTTACCTACCCTACTGGTAAAACAACAGGTATTGCCTCAGTCTTTTCTACCACTCCTGAACAGTATAACTGGCAAACAAGCAATTTTACTGCGCCGCCAAAGGACAAATTAGTCATTTACGAGTTGCATATTCGTGATTTTGTGGGCGATTCATACATACAAACCGTACGGGATTCGCTTAGCTACCTGAAGAAACTTGGAGTGAATGTCGTTGAGCTAATGCCCATTAACGAGTTTGAGGGCAACGACAGCTGGGGCTATAACCCATCGTTCTACTTTGCCACCGATAAGGCTTACGGAACCCCAAACGATTACAAGGAATTTATAGATGAAGCCCACAGCATGGGCATGGCAGTGATTATCGACATGGTGCTTAACCACTCGTATGGACAGTCGCCCTTAGTTCAGATGTATTCCACTTCCGATGGGACATCGCTTGGAGAACCAACGGCTGATAATCCATGGTATAACACATCATGCCCTCACCCACCCTACTGCTGGGGATACGACTTCAACCACGAAAGTGTAGAGACCCAAAAATTTGTCGATTCGGTGCTCACCTATTGGTTGATCGAGTACAAGGTTGATGGATTTAGGTTTGATTTTACCAAGGGTTTTACTAACAACCAAACAGGCAATGAGGGTTCCGATTATGATGCTTCTCGCATTGAAATCCTAAAGAGAATAGCCGATAAGGTATGGTCGGTTAACCCTAATGCCTATGTAATTTTAGAACATTTCTGTACGAATACGGAAGAAAAGACTCTGGCCGAGTATCGCAGCAGCGAGGGAAAAGGAATGCTCATCTGGGGAAACATGAACTATAACTACGGCGAGGCAACCATGGGATGGTTAACCAACTCAAACTTCTCAGATATTGCCGCTAAACAACGGGGCTGGAACGTTCCACATGTGGTTGGCTACATGGAAAGTCACGACGAGGAAAGACTGGTTTATAAAAATCTCACCTACGGCAATGCTACCATTCCGGAACATAATGTCAAAACGTTACCCATTGCACTTAAGCGGATTGAAACAGCAGCAAATCTTTTCATTCCATTTCCCGGTCCAAAAATGATATGGCAGTTTGAGGAATTGGGTTACGATGTAAGCATCGATTATAACGGACGTACTGGCCGTAAACCCATACACTGGGAGTACTACCAGGACGATAACCGAAGGAATATATTTAACGTCTTTGCCCATCTGAACAGGTTGAAGCAGCAATACGAGGTTTTTAGAACTGATAACTACGATTATTCCCTTGATGGAGCTATCAAGTGGCTAAAACTTAACAGCATCGACCTGGATGTGGTAATTGTTGGAAATTTTGACGTTTCGGTTAAAAATACATCAATTACCTTTAACGACACTGGCTGGTGGTACGAATACTACAGCGGTGATTCCATTCAGCTAACATCAACCAGCTACCAAATTACCCTTAACCCTGCCGAATACCGACTGTTTACCTCACAAAAGATAAACCGTGATGATATTTACGTTGGGGTAAATGAGCCTAATCCAAACAGGAACACCCTTGAGGTATGGCCAAACCCTGCATCGGATGTCATTTACTTTTCATACTTCCAATCTGGCATGGGAAATGTCAGGGTTGATATTTTCAACCTAACCGGACAGATGGTTTACACGGAGCTGAAACCTAACTTTACAGGTGAGAACATCGTTAGCATTAACATTCCAACCGAACTGCCAAGAGGGCTATACATACTGCGCATTTACGGTAATGGAAGTTTTGTTTCATCAAAGATAGCCATTGAACATTAGCTGGTTTAGGTTTTAGGTTTAGGTTTAGTTTTAGGTTTACATTTTGACGTAACCTACTCGATTTATCGGGTAGGTTACTTATTTTTGAACATGCTAAACCTGCGAGTAGTTTATATAGCCATTCCAAGTCTGCTATGCATTGCATCCATAGCAGCAGCACAAAGCAACCAATATTTTGAAGGCCAAAACCACTTAATAATAAACAGTTTTGCAGGCAAAATAATACCCCACAGCGACACTCTTAAGCCACTGACAAACGGCTTGGTAAAAGGTATCCATTTATCCATTTCGCAAAAGGTAAATGGCAACAAGGACTGGCACAACTACCATAAAATGCCAGATGTAGGGCTATCGTTTATTTACATCGATTTAGGTGATGCCAGGGTATTGGGCAATGCATTTGGAGTACAACCTGTTATTTCGTACCAAATATCAAAGTTCGACAGGTTCGTCATTAAAACTCACTTAGGTTTAGGTATTGCTTACATCACTGAAAAATACTCACCCAATCAAAACCCTACTAACGTTGCCATATCAACCACAGTAAACTACTGGAGTAATGTCAGTTTAATGGGATACTTTAACCTATCGAACCGCTCAAACCTTTCCATTGGAATTGAAACCAACCATTTTTCGAACGGAGCAATTAAAAAACCTAACTACGGTTTAAACCTGATGGGCGTTTCAATAGGGTTTTCCTATGAAATCGATAACAAGGAAAGGGTTTATGGCGAAAGGAGTAAAACCAATTCTAAATACTTTACAAGTAAAACAGGACTTGAATTAGCATTCGGATTGGGCATTAAAGAGGTTGGCCCGGCAGGTGGAATCAAATACTACCCCATATCGGCATCGGTGGAGTATCAAATTCCCAGAAATAATGTTTACCATTTAATGGCAGGGGTTGATGTTATGTACGATAAATCAATTCGTTCTCATAAAGCATTGGTAAACCAACCCTATACCCCATTGAACGATGATTTTCAGGTTGGGATAAAAGCAGGCATACTTATACCATTTCACCGATTATCGATTTATGGGCAATTTGGTTTTTACCTATACAACCCCAACCCACGGGTAACATTTCATTACCAAAAATTTGGAATTCGGTACCGAATCAACTCCAATATCCACCTCCAAACGGAACTTAAAACCCACCTGAACATTGCCGACCATGTTGTGATGGGTGTTGCGTTCAGGTTGTAACCGCTAATGCCTCATAGGTAGTTGATGGTTGATGGTTGATAT
>DFYV01000078.1 GCA_002383425.1 Bacteroidales bacterium UBA4073
CCCAAGGGTCGGGGAATTAAACCACATTCAGATTAAAAAACTAAAAAACAGTGTAAATGAAAGTATTAATCATTGAAGATGAAATTCCTGCCCAAAGGTTGCTGGTCGATCTACTCAACAGTATGGGACGGGATATTGAAATTGTCGGCTGTTTGGGCAGTGTCCGGGAATCGGTCAACTGGTTTAAGCAAAATCCACATCCGGAAATTGTTCTGCTCGACATTCAACTCTCGGATGGGGTGAGCTTTGATATCATGAAGGAGGTGAACATCGAAAGTCTGATTATTTTTGTGACGGCCTACGACGAATATGCCATCCGTGCTTTTAAGGTAAACAGCCTCGATTACCTGCTCAAACCTGTTGAAGCACAGGAACTGGAGGAAGCTTTTCAGAAATACGACAACTACAGCAAAAAGTTTATACAGGCAAAAAATCTGGATACCAACTACGACGAACTGGTTTCAGCGATTAAAAATTCCCTTCCAGAGTACCGAAAACGGTTTTTAATCCGGTCAGATGAAAGCTGGTTCCAGGTGCCGGTAGAAGAAATAGCCTATTTTTACAGCCTCCAAAAAATCACGTTCGCGGTTACTTTCAGGAAAAAGGAGTATCCTGTTGATTTTTCCCTTGAAAACCTGAAAGAACAACTTGATCCCGATCTGTTTTTTAAAATAAACCGTCAGTTTATAGTCAACCTGAATGCGATTTACCGTGTACATTCCTGGTTTCAGGGCAAACTGGTACTTGAGCTGAACCCTGCCCCGGAAGAAAAACCCGTTGTTGGCAAGGACAAGGCTGCAGTTTTTAAGCGATGGATGGACCGGTAATGTTTATAATTCATAAAATAATCCTGATAGCAACTCATCCCGATCCAGATCCCGCCGAATAGTGGGCTAACTGCAATAAATGGCCAAAATATTCAACGAAACGCTTATTGAGTGGTCAGGTTGTTAGTATAAAAGAATGTGCCGTTTATTGAAAAGTTATTCTTCTTGCTACTCAGATGGTGTAAGTTTGAACCGAATTTAAAAAATAAAACATTATGAAAACAAGAAATCTTTTATTAGCGGGTATTATTACCCTTTCGGGAATGTTAATTCTCAGTTCCTGTGAAAATGATGACGAATCGATAGCTGATGAACCGGCTACCGAAGCAGAAGCAGCCGAAATGGTGGCTTATAGTTTGTCAGAAGGAACATCCGGCGCTGCATCGGATATTGAAACTGCCGCCGCACTTGCCAACGAGGCGGTTGATTATGAAAGTGGCATGAAGTCTGCTAGTACTACTGGCAAAAGTTTAAGTTGTGGCGAATCGGCGGATACCACAATGGTCACCGCCGGAACAGGTGTAATTACTTATAATAACACCAAAACCTACAATTACATGCTGGAATGCGACACATTGGGAAACCCTGTAATGCTCGACATGAGCTTTACATACGACGGTGAATTCGATGCTCCCCGTCTGGCTTCCACTCACTCGGTGAGCGGTGATTTTGAAATCACTCAAATCGAATATACTTCCGATATGTACCTGATAAACGGCATGTGGCAGCGAAGCGGCGGTTTCGAATCTAAAATCCGTAACCAGGCAAGTCGCCAGGCAACGATTCAATTTGAACTTGTTAATGTAGCCGTTGAAAAAGAACCTAAGGAAATTGACAACGGTACCATTCATTTCTCGATATCAGGCAGCAGCGGACACGGTTCGTTCAGCTACGAAGGAACGATTACGTTTATCGGCAACCGGGAAGCCACCATTGAAATTTCAGGGACACGTTATGTTACCAATTTGGAAACAGGAGAAGTGGAAGAGCAATAAGCTTTTTCGAATATTTCTAATACCTGTCATTTTTAATAAATCGGAAAGTAAGTTTGGTAAATTGATAACCAGATAAAGTTTAAAAAGAAACCATGCCGGTAGAAAGAATGACCGCGGCATGGTTTTTTTTAATTCACTCACAATATATTAATAATGAAGAAAAGACAAATTATATTTCTTTTATTGATTTTTTCCTTTCTTCTGGTTTTTGAGGGTAATTTAATTGCTCAACGAAACTGCGGTACAATGGCCTTCGACAGTGTAAGAAGGGTTGAATATTCTCTCCCATCACTGGAAGATTTTGAAAATTGGTTGAATGAAAAGATGACTCAGGATACCAGGTTAAAGTCTGATCAGGTATATCGCATCCCGGTTATTGTGCATGTGGTACATAACGGTGAAAATCCGGGAGAAGGAGCTAATATTAGCTATGAACAGGTTGTGTCCCAGATTCAGGTATTAAATGAAGATTTCAGAAGGATGCAGGGAACCCGTGGTTACAATGACGACGCTGCAGGCGCTGATACAGGGATAGAATTTTACCTTGCCGAATACGGCCCCGATGGAGAAGATTTGGGAGAACCGGGTATTGACCGTGTATATGGCGGGAGGGATTCCTGGCCGTCGAGCCCCCTCCGTAATCCTATAGAAACCGTACTCAAACCTTCTACGATTTGGGACCCTAATAGGTATTTCAATATCTGGACTGTTAATTTCGGTGGGTTTGTTTCAAGAAACCTGTTGGGCTACGCACAATTCCCGGATATGTCGGGACTGGATGGGCTCTCCGATACAAACGGAAGTGCTTCAACAGACGGCGTGGTAATAGGATACCAATATTTTGGGAGCAGTGATAAGGGTGATTTTCCCGACCTTTATGCCCCTTTCGACTTGGGCAGGACAACCACCCACGAAGTTGGCCATTGGCTGGGGCTGCGTCATATCTGGGGAGATGGTGATTGTTCTGTTGATGATTATTGCAATGATACCCCAAACGCGGCAGAACCAAATTACGGGTGTCCGGAAGGCAAAATTTCTTGTAATTCCATAGATATGATTAACAATTACCTCGACTATACCGATGACCCATGTATGAATATTTTTACAAATTGTCAGAAAGAAAGGATGCTCACTGTTTTGGAAAATAGCCCGAGAAGGAAAGAACTAGTTGTAAACAATATAAATGCAATCCCCGAAGAACCCGATATAACCATACACATATATATGTCCGGTAAATTACTGCATGTTGAAATTCCCCCCAGTCAGGGATATCTCTCACTTGAAATTATTAGTATTGACGGGCGACGGTTGACAACCCGGGAAAAACTCTTAAATACATACAATACGGTAGATTTAAACTACCTCCCGTCAGGCATTTACATTGTGGCATTTACCGATGGTACCAGGTATTTCACGCAAAAGATAATACTTAAATAAAAACAACAGTTATGAAAAAAATAATTTTTAACGTTATTTTCGTGCCCTTTTTTTCGCTTGCCGCTTTTGCCCAGAATTTCGGGATGCAGCTTACACCCGAAGAACGCGCCCAAATGCAAACGGAATGGATGAAAGAAAGCCTGCAGTTAAACGATTCGCAACTGGTAAAAATTGAGGCACTGAACCTGGAATATGCCCTGAAGATGGAAAAAGTCAAGGGCATTGACGGCAATTTAAGCAAGCTGAAAGCGGCCAGAAAAACATCGGAAGAGAAAGACAAAAAGCTAAAAAAACTGCTGGATGAAGAACAGTTTGAGTTTTACCTCGACAAACGGAAAGAACTGCGAAAAAAAGCGAGGGAGATGGCCAAAGAACGAAAGTAACAGGGCAAATTTAAACAATTTAACAAGTAATTTAAAAATATGAAATTATGAAAGCAAAATATATTGTATTTATTTTAATCGCCATATTATTGGGTGATGTATCAGCGGCATATGCACAACGAAGGGTGGTCAACACGCCTCGCCGCACAGTGGTACAAGGGCCGCGCGGTACCGTGATTTACCGCAAAAAAATCGTAATAAGGACAGTCACTCAACTGCCACGGCAGGCTGTAGTTATCCGTTACCGGAATATTCCTTATTATTATCATGGCGGGGTATTTTATGTGTCCCGTAACGGGGTTTATGTCTGCACAGCGCCTCCCGTGGGCATTCGGATTGCGGCATTGCCTGCCGGTTACGTTCGGGTTGTTGACGGTCCCAGTGTTTTCTTTTATGCCGGTGGAATTTTTTACATTCTGGATGAAGTCAGCAAGGAATACGTGGTCGCCGATCCTCCCGTAGGCACCATTGTTTACACACTTCCAGCCGATGCCGCTGAAATAGAAATCGACGGCAAACCTTTCATGGAATACAACGGCGTCATTTAAAAGCAGGTAAATATTGAAAAACCTGCTTACGAAGTTGTCAGAAAACTCGATGCATGAAATAGCTACAATTCAAGGGAGGATTGGGCTAAAATCAATTTGAAGATGCAGATAAATATGATGAAGCATATGAACTCATACATTTTTTTAATGCTATTGTTGTCTGTTGTAAGTTGCAACAAAGATGACAATGACGTACAACCAACGCCGGCAGAATCAATGTATTTCCCTTCAAATACAAGTTCTACCTGGGAAACTATACCGCTTTCAAGTTTAGGTTGGAATCAAGACGCCATTCAACCATTGAAAGATTTCCTTATTCAGACAAACACAAAATCTTTTATGATTCTTGTGAATGGAAGAATTGCCATGGAAGAATATTTTGATGAACATACGGCAAACACTACCTGGGAATGGAATAGTGCGGGTAAAACCTTAGTAACCGCTACTACGGGAATTGCTCAACAAGAGGGATTATTAAACATAAACAATAAAGTATCAGACTACCTGGGAACTGGATGGACCAATATGCCATTGGATAAAGAAAATTTAATTACTGTAAGACATTTACTGACTATGACAGCAGGTAATGATGATACAAAACAATATGTTACTAAATCAAATCTGACCTATGTTGCTGATGCCGGAACCAGGTGGGCATATAGCAATATTTTTCAAAAACTAATGGATGTAATTGCAGAAGTCAGCAATAAACCCTTTGAAACGTATTTCAACGAAAAAATAAAGAGTAAAATGGGAATGGACGGGTTTTGGAACTATGGAATAATATTCACCATTTATCACAGCACAACAAGGAGTATGGCCAGGTTTGGCCTTTTGGCATTGAATAAAGGAAAATGGAATAACGAACAGATTATCAATGAAACCTTTTTTAATGAAAGCATTTCATCATCGCAAGATATCAATCCTTCTTATGGATATTTATGGTGGTTAAATGGAAAAACAAAATTCATGATTCCCGGAGAGCAGACTGTTTATCAGGGTTACCTGGTCCCAAATGCACCTGCTGATATGTATGCTGCAATGGGAGCATATGACCAAAGAATTTATGTGATTCCAGGTAAAAAAATGGTCGTGATCAGAATGGGTAATGCCTCTAACCCGTCAAATCCAAATTTTGCAGTATCAGGTTTTGATAATGATCTTTGGGAGAAAATTAATGCAGTCATTAACTAACTCCCCTGAAAAGTTCTTTTAACTCTTTTTCTACATCTCAATTAGCTTATAATCAATTACATATTTATAATAGGACTGCCATACAGATGGACTATCGTAATGATGGATTTATGCCGATAGCGGAAATCCCCCACATTCCAATCCAATATTCCTTTAATTGACCCATCAGGTAATTGGTGTAAAAGAATGTGCCGTTCGTTAAAAAAATTTCCATCATGCGATACAGAAGGTGTAAATTTGAAGCGGATTTAAAAAATAAAACCGTATGAAGCGAGCACGAACATGTTTTTCACACATGAACATGATTATCGTGAGTTTCATACACCATAATGTAAACAAATAAAATAATCGAGTATGAAAACAAGAAATCTTTTATTAGCGGGTATCATTACCCTTGCTGGAATGTCAATTCTCAGTTCCTGTGAAAAGGAGGACGAATCGATGGCTGAAGAAGCGGCTACCGA
Organism: Bacteroidales bacterium UBA4073; assembly: GCA_002383425.1. Taxonomy (GTDB): domain Bacteria; phylum Bacteroidota; class Bacteroidia; order Bacteroidales; family Tenuifilaceae; genus Tenuifilum. The sequence continues at coordinate 5,849 of DFYV01000078.1, forward strand.
AACAGAAGCAGCCGAAATGGTGGCTTATAGTTTGTCTGAAGGAACATCCGGTATTACGGCGGATATCGAAATTACCGTCACACTTGCCAGCGAAGCGGTTGATGAGGGAAGACTGAGTTGTGGCGAATCGGCTGACACAACCATCGTCACTTCTGGCGGAACCAGCTTAATTACTTATCAAAACACCAAAACTTACCAATACGCGCTGGAATGTGATGAGTCGGGGAACCCGGTTATGCTGGATGCAAGCTTTAGCTATAACGGCACATTCGATGCCCCCCGACTGGCTTCCACACACTCGGTGAGCGGTGATTTTGAAATCACAAGCATCGAAAATACTTCCGATATGTACCTGATCAACGGAACATGGCAACGAACCGGTGGGTTTGAGTCCAAAATCGGAAACATGGCAAACCGCCAGACCACCATTCAATTCGAGCTTGTTAATGTGGCCGTTGAGAAGGAACCCAGGGAAATCGACAACGGTACCATTCATTTCACCATGTCAGGCGGCAGCGGACGCGGTTCGTTCAGCTATGAAGGAACGATTACCTTCACCGGCAACGGGGAAGCCATCATTGAAATCTCAGGAAACCGTTATGTTACCAATTTGGAAACAGGTGAAGTAGAAGAGCAATAAGCTCCACTTTTTTCAGTGCAAGCCTGAAAAAAGACTTCTTCGTGGGATTTTAGTCAATTCGTGCAATTACTCAACTTAAACAACATGTTGGTTAGTTTTATACACTATGCGCCTATAGTCGGGGGAAAATGGGATTATATTCATTTTCCCCCGCTATTTTTTAAATCATTCAGGCAATTTTGATTTTTTATATCATCGGGCGAATAGACCGCTTTACCCAAAGAGGAGGATGCTTTAACAAGATTCCGCCCCAGAGATAACTGAGCAAATACACTGCTTTGCCCGGAGAGAGAATTGAGGCTGGGAGCAACACCATCGTACCGCTGAAAGAAAGTTATTGGGTTTTAGCACAACTGTTTTCGGTATCTCATCAGGGTCGGGTCATGAAGGAAGATCCCATTCGAATCCATTCAATGCTCATAAGTTGAACATCCGGTTGTTTGTTGAATTTATTCTGCCGTTCGATGAAGAAAATATTTTTGGTAAGCCCGATTGGATTATTTTCTACCCATAAAAAATGTAGTTATGAAAAAAATAATTTTTAACGTTATTTTCGTGTCCTTTTTTTCGCTTGCCGCTTTTGCCCAGAATTTCGGGATGCAGCTTACACCCGAAGAACGCGCCCAAATGCAAACGGAATGGATGAAAGAAAGCCTGCAGTTAAACGATTCGCAACTGCTAAAAATTGAAGCCCTGAACCTGGAATATGCCCTGAAGATGGAAAAAGTCAAGGGCATTAACGGCAATCTAAAAAAGCTAAAAGCGGTCAGGAAAATATCGGAAGAGAAAGACAAAAAGCTTAAAATGCTGCTGGATGAAAAACAGTTTGCGCTTTATCTTGACAAACGGAAAGAACTGCAAAAACAAGCAAGGGAGATGGCCAAAGAACGAAAGTAACAGGGCAAATTTAAACAAATTAACATGTAATTTAACTTAACTTTCGCAAGTTCTATTTATCCTGCTTGCGATAGGGCATTGTAATTTAATAGTATTGTAAACTTCTCATTATCAGACGTTATTTTTTCCATTAATGTTTCTACATCAATTTCAAATAATTCAGACAAAGATTGCAGTATTTCTACTATCAATTGCCAGATTTGTTCTGCTACTGTAAGTTGAATAGTTTCGGCTTTTGTGTTGCGAAACAAATCCCCAAGCGACTCGTAAGCTGTAAATCGTTTTGATAACGATAACAAATTATACTGAATCATCGTAATCGTAGTACTGGCAATTTGTGCATCAAAATCCTGAGATTCGCATTTGCCAAGGCCAAGATATTGCTTGCTTTCTTTGAAGAAAACCTCAATGGTCCAACGTATTGAATAAATCTTGTATGCTTGCTCAAATGTTAAGTTTAAATCAGTACTTAAAAGCATATTCCAACTGCCCTTGCGAGAAGTTTTGCAAAAGAACAATTTAACAGGAACTCCTTTAAAGTCAACAACAACCTCACTGTAATAACAACAAAGCTGTTTAGAATGCTTTACCTTTTTGGTTCTGCGTAGCAAATGAATTATCTCTTTCGCTGTAAGCATTTTCCCTTTCAAAAAGTATTTTGTTTTTCCCATTTTAGCCATGCCTAATAGGTGACAACCTATTCGACGTTTTTTGATAAAATCAACCAGCTCAAAACAGGTAAACCAACTGTCAACGAGCACATAATCAAATCGCAATCCATTGTCAATAGCTGATTTTATCATGCATTTCACCTTTCAATTTTTGTTGTAAAATACTCCTTTTCTCTTTTAAAACCCTCAGATTTTTTATCTCGCTTTTTTGAAAATCTTTCTTTTAGCTGTTTTTTTTGTCATTCCGTACGGTTTCTTTTCGTTTTTTACTCTTTCTCCATGTAGTGAAAAATCTAAAGCGAAAAAACTTTTACCGTCATGATAACCCATAAACAAGCCTTTAAATGCTAATATACTTTGCTGCGTAACGTGTGAAAACACCTTGCCTATTAGCTCTATCTTTTTACCAGTTTTTGGGAAATCTGTATCATCAATAATCAGACATCTGGTATGATTGACATCCCTTTCTGTGCTTTTATTTTTTGCTTTGAATATCATTTGCATGGACAGTTTGTACGAAATGTGTCTCCATGGAATAAAACTATCATTTAAAAGTCGATAAAAAACATCTTTGCCACAACTCATTATTGCATGCAACGATGAGTTGCTGTAATTCCATGCGTCTTTAATTTCAAAGAACGGAAAAATTATAATCAACAGCAACTTATTGATGTTTCTGTACACATTATTGCTATGGCTTTCCAATCCACATTGCTTTTCTGATAGCTTTAAAGAACTTAATATGGTCAATATTGTATAAATCGCTTTTTCACTTGAAGTAAAAAAGTCATTTATTTCTGAAATAATTTTTGTACTTTTGTTATGCAGCATAATTTTCATTTGTTGATTACATAGCAATATTACTGATTTTCAGTGAGATGACAAAATTTTTATGATGCTTTTTTATTGTTTTTTGATTAATTTTGACTTGCGAAAGTTCAGTCATTTAATATACAAAGATACCACTTTTTATTTATTTTATGATATGTTGTCTTGTTTTACTGCCCAATCTTCTACCACCAAATCTTACAACTAAATTACACCCGAAAGGGGTTAAATATAAAATATAGTATTATTTTTGTACCCAAAAGAGTATAAAATGAACCTGGAAAATTTTGTAAAAGAGAAACGAAAAGCAGTGAAACTCACCCAGGCTGAATTGGCAGAAAAGGCAGGTGTGGGATTGCGTTTCATCCGCGAAATGGAGCAGGGAAAGGAAACCCTGCGGTTGGACAAGGTGAACCAGGTACTGCAACTATTTGGATATGAAGTGGGAGCAGTACCCAAAACCTTCAAACAAGATTCATAAATTCAAGGATGCAAAAATGAACATAAAAGTTTTTACATATACACGAAAGAACGAAAGAACGAAAGAACGAATGCACGATTGTACGATTGCACGATTACACGTTTGATATTTTATGGCATTTAGAGACGCACGGCCGCGCATCTCTACATTGCTATTTTTTTTTCAAAAATTTTCTTTCTCCATATCTTTGAAAAATTTATTAAATCAACGCTTTCGGGAGAATTGAATATGGCAATACAGTTTGGAAAAACATGGTGGGGCGAACATTGGCTACGCTCTTTAGAGAACGTGGATTACGATAACCGGCTACCGAGAGGTGCCACTTATGCACGACATGGACACGTGCTCTCTGTAAAGATCAACGGAAACGAGATACAGGCAAGAGTGCAAGGCAGCCGTCCTACTCCCTATCGCGTAACCATAATCGTGCCTCCCTTTTTTGAGGAAGATGTAAATAAACTAATCGATAAGATTGCTACTCAACCAGCGCTTATCTCAAAATTGCTAAACCGGGAGTTGGACCCTGCCATCCTGACTATTGCCGAAGAGGTCGGACTAAAGGTATTTCCCCGTAAGTGGACCGACTTTAAAATGCAATGCTCATGTCCAGACTGGGCTGTGCCGTGCAAACATCTGGCTGCTGTAATTTACATGGTCAGCCGTGAGATTGACAACAACCCCTTCCTGGTGTTCGACATGCACAAGGTAAACCTGATTGAGGAACTGAAAAAACGGGAAATATTTGTTGAAGAACATAGAAAAAAAGGAATTCCGACTCTGCACTCATTGTGGACTACGCAAGATAAGAAAATGACTCCACCCGACGAGGAACGGGTATACGAGCGGGTGGATTTTTCACAGCTGCACCCCATTGCGGAGCCCCTGGTACAGTTGCTGCCCGATGCGCCTCCTTTTTATCCGGGTGGAAATTTCAAAGAGATTTATGCCATTCAATTCAAACGCCTTGCAAAAGAGGCGGGACGATTATTGAACAAAAAACTCGATTTTGAGGCAATCTTCCATCCTGCAAACGATGGCAAAAAGATATCTCATCACACTCACCTCGCATTTACAATTGACCGAAACAATGTGGTTTCCGTAACGATGGGAAACGGCACAATGAACGATGAGACTACTTTACCTGGTCTCTTCCCCCAACTGTTTTCGCTAAATCCCGATTACATACCCGACTATCAGCCATCGGTAGCTGCGGCACACAAGTTGCTTTTTGCAGCCATTCACCTTATTGCCAACGGAAACATTGTTCCACAAATCATCCAGTTAGAAAACGGGCATGCCGCAGTGCGATGGATACCAGCAATGATCGATGAACAGGTGCGCACACTCGTCCAAAAACTGACGGAGATATTGCCTGTCACACTGTTGCAAACATTGCACAAGACCCGGCAATCAGTTAAACTGAAACCCATCGGAAATCAAACGATGGAGCTACTATCCCTCTTTATCTCGACCCTGGTGAAGGCGATATCGATGCCTACAAAAGGGGATCTGTTTGAGGATCTCTTCTTTAAAGGGAAAACTCATGATTTTGCCGGTGTAGGCGAAAAAGAACTCACTGGCGGAATCAAGGTATGGCTGGACCGCTACTTCCTTACCGACGAGGTTTTCAAACCTGTGATTACCGTAAATGAAACTGACTCCGATGCCTTTGAGATGGTGGTACACATCGAAAACAGAGAACAGCCCAACGCAGCACCCATTCCCCTGTCCACCGTGCTGAAGGATGATGAATTTGCCCAACAACGCTTTAAAATACTCCAAAACGTATCGTTGCTCACTCCTTTTATCAAAGGACTTGACACGTACATCAACAGGGGTGGAAACCATCCCATACGGTTCAGCATGAAGGAATTCTCTCCCTTTCTGATGGAAATTCTGCCAGCCATCCGCCTGCTCAACATCAAAATTCTTCTCCCAAAATCATTGCAGCAGCTGTTGCGCCCCAAAGTGTCCGTTATGCTGAAACGAAAATCAAATGAAATCGGGTTCATAAAACTCGATGATCTGCTTTCATTCGACTGGCGTGTGGCAGTGGGCGATACAATCCTCTCACCCGAAGAGTTCCGGCAACTGATGAAAAATGCATCGGGATTGATCCGCTTCAAAGAACGTTATATCTATGTGAACGAGGTAGATATTGAAAAACTGAACAAGATACTTACTGCCAACAAGTCGCTAAACTCTTACCAGTTGTTTCAAACGGCACTCAGTGAGGAGTACGAAGGGGCACCGGTAGCACTGACCGATGAAGTTCGCAAGTTGATGGCTGAACTTACCTCCATAGAAGATGTTCCACTGCCACAGGACCTGACAGCAGAGCTGAGACCTTATCAACGAAGGGGTTACTCCTGGATGTACCGCAATAGCCGGATTGGTTTTGGCAGTATTATAGCAGATGATATGGGACTGGGAAAAACAGTGCAGGTGATTTCCATCCTCCTGAAACTGAAAGAAGAGAACGCTATCAACCATAAGCAGAAGGCGCTGGTGGTAGTACCTACGGGACTTTTGACCAACTGGCAGGCTGAAATAGCCAGATTTGCACCTTCACTGAGTACCCATATCTATCACGGTGCAACACGCGACCTGAAACAGTTTGATGCCGATGTGATGCTTACTACATACGGAGTGGTACGTGCGGACAGTGAGCTGCTGAAAAAACAAAAATGGCAGGTAATGGTGATTGACGAGGCACAAAACATCAAAAACAATGATACTGCCCAATCTCAGGCAATCAAAAGCATTCCAGCCAACATCCGCATTGCCATGAGCGGTACGCCAGTAGAAAACAGGCTGAGCGAATTCTGGTCGATCATGGATTTTACCAACAAAGGTTACCTGGGTTCGGCTAAAACGTTCAGGGAAGAGTATGCCATGCCTATCCAGCTCTTTAACGACGAGCAAAAGGTACAGAAATTCCGGAAAATCACATCGCCCTTCATGATGCGACGCATGAAAACAGATAAAACTATTATCGCCGACCTGCCCGACAAGGTGGAACAAAACCAATATGCCCTTCTTACCAAACAACAGGCTGCACTTTACGAGAAAACAATGCACGCAGCAATGGAAGAGATTGAGGGATACAGTGAAAATGGCGATAACCAGACATTATTCAAACGACAAGGATTGGTATTGCAGATGATTCTTGCCCTCAAGCAGATATGCAACCACCCGGCGCTGTTCCTGAAGAATGGCAACGATGACCCTGCCCTCTCTGGAAAAGTACAACTACTGTTGGAGTTGCTCGATAGCATGAACGCTGCAGGAGAGAAGGTGCTTATATTTACGCAGTTCAGGGAGATGGGTGCAATACTCGAAAAGATGATTGCCGAACATTTTGACGACCGTCCATTGTTTTATCACGGAGGCTGTACCATATCGCAACGTCAGGAAATGGTAGAGCGGTTTCAAACCAATCGGGCCGACAGGGTTTTTATTCTCTCTCTCAAGGCCGGCGGTACAGGGCTAAATCTTACCGCAGCCACGCAGGTGGTACACTTCGATTTGTGGTGGAACCCTGCAGTTGAAAACCAGGCTACTGACCGTGCCTATCGCATCGGACAGAAGAAGAATGTGATGGTGCACCGCATGATCACCAAAAATACCTTCGAAGAAAAAATCGACGCGATGATACAACGCAAAAAACATCTTGCCGACATGACCGTAGCAACAGGCGAAAACTGGATCGGCAGGTTGAGCAACAAGGAACTGAGAGAGATTTTCATCCTGTAAGCAACCACTTCCAGACTGGTAATACCTGAATAGTGAATCCTTCGGCTTCTATTACATCTTCCTCGTCTGACAAAAACATAATTAAGTTTATCCTCTATGCTATATGGTCTTTCAAATAAGGATACGCCGGTAACTTTTTGTTGATATTAAGCGATCAGTATTTTAATTACCTCTTTGTTTATAATCGCTTTTTATCTTTTATATACGACAAATATATGAATAATTATCGAATATAATAGACAATAATTAAAATCCGCAAATGAATTATGAGTTCAGTCGAAAAAGTTAAAGTTGAAAGTTTGTAAAGTTAGTATATTGATAATGATGTGATGATGTAATAATTACCAGTAAACTTTGCAATAGAGCGAAGCGACTATAATGGAATCTCATACTATTTCTGTGCATTCCAGGGGAAGACCTCTCCAAACGAAGTGGAGAAGTGTCGGTCGCCATTGTAGATGACATGGCAATCCTCAGGCTTTGCACCTGATAACTTTGCCCAGACTCTGATTCCTTTGAAATCGTCGGGCGAATAGGTTGCCCCCGATTTAATCTCATAAGCTTTTTGCCGGCCTTTCTCTGTAATCAGAAGATCGACTTCGTTGCCCGTACTATCGCGCCAAAAGGTCAACTGAGGTTCTTTCCCGTTATGCAGGAATCCTTTGATAAATTCATTGATCACCATATTTTCAAACAAACCACCTCTTAGAAAATGGGTGGAGATTTGGGTTGCATCATCAATATCCAGTAACGAGGATGCCAGTCCGGTATCGTAAAAGTAGAGCTTGGGCGATTTTATCAACCTTTTAGCATAATTGTGATGATCGGGTTTTAACAAATAAATGATATAGCTGGCTTCTAAGACGGATAACCAGGATTGAACGGTGGATACGGCCACTCCTGTTTCATTGGCAAGGGAAGATAAATTGATTAACTGACCGATACGTCCGGCGCATAGCTTGATAAACCGTATAAATTTACTCAAGTCTTCGATATTTTTCAATAGACGCACATCCTTCTCGATATATGTCTGAATATAGTTCGGGAAGAAGTCGGTGGGATGTATATGTTTGTCATAAATACGTGGATATCCCCCAAAAAAAATTTCTTCTTCTGTCGAAAAGGGAAGAATTTCAGCTTGTTTGAGCTCTTTGTGAGATAAAGGTAACAACTTCAGGATTGCTGTCCTGCCTGCCAGCGATTGACTGATTGATTGCATCAAAAGGAAGTTTTGTGATCCGGCTAGATAATACATCCCTTCCCTATTTTCGTCATCGACGTGTGTTTGTAAATAAGAGAACAATTCCGGTACCCGCTGAACTTCGTCAATGAAGGTTTTATCGGGATACGTTCTGATAAAACCCCGGGGATCATCTGTGGCAAACAATCGGTTATCCGGATCTTCCATGGAAACATAGCTGTAATCTGTCAACACCGATTTGAGGAGTGTGGATTTCCCCGATTGTCTCGGACCTGTCAGCGTGACAATAGGAAATTTACTCCCCATTAATGCTAATTTTTCCTTGATGTCCCGATTGATCATTTTTTTTTGCAATTTTACGATTAAAAAATAAATCTGCATAATATATAACCTAAAAATTTATGAGCCCAGTCTAAAAAGTTTAGGCACATAATGCGTAAGGCATAAGCCGATAGACGTTGGGCGTTAGGCATTAAACGTTAGATGTAAAGCGCAAGATAAATCTATAAATGGGTGAAAATACGCACTTTGCATTTCTGACGTTTTTTACAAGTACCATTATTTCTAGTGAAATTTGGCTTTTTATACTGAACTCAAATATTATTTATTTCTCATTCAAACCTTAAACCTCCCCATCATGCCTTCATGCCTTCGTGCTTTCGTGCTTTCGTGCTTTTCGGAGCAGACTCAATTTTGCTTTTTAAACTGGACTCACCAATAAAAAATGATATAATTTATTGATTATCGGGTCAACACGGCAGAGTTAACAGGATTTGATACCAAAAACGAATTTAAAGGCAGTTAATTACAGGTAGCGGGAAACAGCATCGGCAACAATGCTACCATCAAGTGCTGACGAAACAATGCCCCCGGCATAGCCGGCACCCTCGCCCGAAGGGAACAGTCCCTTTACCTGAATGTGCTGGAAGGTTTCAGGATCGCGGGGGATTCGGATTGGCGATGATGTGCGCGATTCCACGCCAAGCATAACAGCTTCGTTGGTAAGGAATCCTTTCATCTTTCTGTTAAAGGCCATAAAGCCCTCTTTCAATCGCTTTCCGATATGTTCCGGTAACCAAAGGTGCATTTCCGATGAGTTCAACCCTGGATGGTACGAACATGGGGGTAAGGTTGATGAGAATCGCCCCTCAACAAAATCGACTATGCGTTGAGCCGGTGCCTGAACCCCATAACCACCATGCTGTTTTGCAAGATGTTCTAATTCGGCCTGAAACTCAAGCCCTGCAAAAATACCATGTTGGGCATAGCTGTCCAAATCGTTCAGGCGGATTTCAACCACTATGCCAGAATTAGCCCAACGGGAATTGCGACTCAACGGAGACATGCCATTAACCACCACCTCGTTGGTATCAGTGGCAGCTGGAACAATAAATCCCCCGGGACACATACAGAACGAGTAAACCCCACGCCCATCGGCCTGATGTACCAATGAGTACGAAGCAGCAGGCAGATAGTCGCTTCGGGGTATGCCATGGTACTGAATGGCATCAATAAGCGGTTGGGGGTGCTCAACCCGAACTCCCATAGCAAAGGGTTTAACTTCCAAAGTTACTCCCTGGTTATGCAGCATCAGGTAGATATCGCGGGCGGAATGTCCCGTGGCAAGAATTACTGCCTTACCCCGTAAAACCTGCCCATCGCTAAGCCTCACTCCAACGGCACTCCCCGACTCAAAAATAATTTCCGACACTTTGCTGTTAAAGAGCACCTCGCCTCCATGACCCAGTATTATTTCCCTGATACTGGTAATAATACGAGGTAACCTGTTAGTGCCAATGTGGGGATGTGCCTCGTAGAGAATTGCAGGGTCGGCTCCATGGTCAACCAATGCATATAGAATACGCTTGTAGTCGCCTCGCTTTTTGGAACGGGTGTAGAGTTTCCCATCGGAAAAGGTGCCCGCACCACCCTCGCCAAAGGCGTAATTGGAATCGGGATTCAACTGGTGTTCGCGATTAAGCATGGCAATATCGCGTTTTCGGTCGCTAACAGGCTTCCCCCGCTCCACAACAATAGGCTTATAGCCATGCTCAATAAGCCTAAGTGCAGCAAACAATCCGGCAGGTCCTGCCCCAACAATAACGACGGGCGGTGCATTACGAACATCCCTGTAGGTAAAAACAGGTCGATGCTCAACAATCTCCTCATCACCAATGTACACCCTTATACTCAGGTTCACATTAACATTGCCCCGACGAGCATCAATCGATTTACGGGTAATGTAGTAATGCCGAATGGCATTGGCAGGTATGTTCAGCTTACGGGCAATAGCCTTTAGCACAGCCGAATCGGTTGCAGCATCATTGGGTCTTAAAACAATGGTTAACTCCTGAGGCATTAAATAATTGATTGAAAAACTATCATAAATGTAGATATAAAAGGGCTAAACCTTACTCGAAATGGAACGAGATTATTAGAAATTTTGACCTTAAACTGCCAATGGCATCGTAGTAAATCTTACCCTCATCAACATAATCGTTTGAAAGCATATTCAGAAAACCGGCCGACCATTTAATTTCAGCAGAAAATTTAAAGTATTCCAGGAAGAAATCGATGCCAAAACCAACCTCGTAGTAGTAATCAAACTTTTGAAGCCTCAGCAGAACCCCTTTTTCAACCTTAAGGCGCTTATAGGCGGCCAAATCGATCCTGAAGTTCGTCCCAAGGTATAGGTACGGTCGAACGTTGCTGTTCCGTTCCGATAGGTACTTAAACCCTAAAGGTAAATCAATAAAGTTCGACTCCATTTTCATTTTGGTGGCAAGGGTGATGTTACTATCGGCATCAACTTTAAAAAAATCTACATCACGCTGACCAAATGAGTAGCCAGGAAGGAATCGAAGGTGTAAATCACGAGTTATACGTAAATCTCCTATGGCGTTAACGTTAAGGCCTGCCGAAATGTGTGTTACCTCGGCAAAGTATAATGAACCATCGATATTGAACTGATCCGTTCGGGTTTCAGTATCAAAATCCATTATATTTGTGCCGATAGAAAAACCAAACCTTAGTGGTTTTCCAACATCGTAATCGGGATCGTTAAGTAGCGTAGGGCGCTTGTACTGCCCATAAAGGCTACCAGACATAAATATAGATAGCAGAAATACCCAAAACGGTTTCAAATCCTTTTAACAGTTATGTTTTTATGTTGACAAAACGGTAAACAGGTAAAATTATTATAGGATTTTCTTTTTTGCAATATACAACGTGGCAATGCCAAAAGTTTGCGATCTAACCTCTACATCTGTAAAACCAGCTGATTCCATTATTTTGGCAAAGGACATACCCTGAGGAAAGGCAAGCACCGATTCGGGCAGGTAAGTGTAAGCCTGACGGTTGCCCGAAACCTTACCCCCAACCCACGGAAGAAGTTTTAGGAAGTAGAACTGGTATATTGCATTGAAAGGCCAGTGGCTTGGCATTGAAAACTCAATTACCCCCAGTTCACCGCCAGGTTTCAGCACCCTGCAAATCTCGGTAAGACCCTGAGCTAAATCTTCAAAGTTGCGTACGCCAAAGGCAACCATGGCTGCATCAAAATGGTTATCGTGATAGGGGATATTCAAGGCTGATGCCTTTTTTAGCTCTACACGTTCATTTAACCGTCTGTTTTTAGCTTTTACCATCCCAATGGAAAGCATCGATTCCGATATATCGATGCCTACTACCCTCACCGATGGCGATTTTTTGGCCATAGCCAGAGCAAGGTCGGCAGTACCGGTAGCCACATCAATAACCCTGTTGGGTTTTGCACGCAGTAACCTTTTAACCAGCCTTCGCCTCCAAAGTTTATCAATACCAAAACTGAGCAAATGGTTAAGAAAATCGTAACTGGGTGCAATGCTATTAAACATTGAGGCGACACTACCCGTGCTTTTATCAGTAACGGTAAGCCGTTTTTTACCCATTTATGAGCTGCTCAAGCGATGTGTCGTAAATTTTCTTTAAATCGGCAACAAATCCGAATGAAACATCATCAATTCGTATTTCCGACTTGGTAACATGCCCCAGAGTAGAAAAGGGCACCTTGCTGGTCACCATAAAATCGATAAACTGGGTTTCACGCGAGGGCAAAACCGATACTACAATACGCCCTTGAGCCTCGCCGAATAGGAAAGCATCGGTTCGGATTTCGGCATCGGTTGTAATGTCGAATCCTAAGTTACGGGGCATTGCACTTTCGAGGAGAGCAATGAATAGCCCACCATCGGAAACATCGTGTGCCGACTGAATAAGGTTGTGTGCAATAAGCTCGCGCACAATTCGTTGCAACTCGAATTCTTCGTCAAGGTTGAAGTAAGGAGCTGGCGATTCTTTAATACCCTGGTAGCTGTAAAGATACTCGGACGAGGCAATGTCGTTAACCGACTTGCCAAGCAGGTAAATCATATGACCTTTCTCATTGAAAGCCAAAGTGGTATGATGGTTCTTGTTTTCGAGTAAACCGATCATTCCTATGGTAGGGGTTGGGAAAACGGCTTCATCCTTATCTCCGATGGCGGCCTGATTATAGAAGCTTACGTTACCGCCAGTAACAGGAGTATCGAACCTTTCACAAGCTGCGCCCATACCTTTAACCGCCTGTACGAACTGCCAGTACACCTCAGGGTTATAAGGATTACCAAAATTCAAGCAGTTGGTAATTGCTAATGGTTTAGCACCCGTGCACGAGATGTTACGGGCAGCCTCGGCAACAGCAATCATGGCTCCAACCATCGGATCGGCCTTAACGTAGCGCGAATTACAATCGACGGTCATTACAAGTGCCTTGTTGGTTTCTTTCAGGTTAAATACACCGGCATCGGATGGGAAATTGGTAGTCATGTTGCCGGTTCCAATCATGGTGTCATACTGCTCGTAAATCCAACGTTTAGAGGCGATGTTGGGGTGAGCCACCAGAAACCGTGCAACATCAATCAAATCGGTAGGCTCGGTAACTTTGTTTATATCAAACTTTTTATACTCCTTGTAGTATTCGGGTTCACGGTATTCCCTGTCGTAAACCGGCGCACCCCCTCCAAGTACGAGCGATGATGCGGGAACACTGGCAACCAGCTCGCCGTGGTAAAAAAACTCCAGGGTATCACCTTCAGTAACCTCGCCAATAATGGCGTAGCTGATATTCCACTTGTTAAGAACCTCTTCAACATCGGCCTCACGTCCCTTGTGGACTACCATGAGCATTCGCTCCTGCGATTCGGAAAGCAGTATTTCCCATGCCTCCATGTTTTTTTGCCTTAAAGGCACCCTATCCAAATCGATACGCATGCCATGGCCACCTTTTTCGGACATCTCCGATGTGGAACAAATGATACCAGCAGCACCCATATCCTGCATGCCAACCAGTGCACCTGTAAGTATTACCTCCTGGGTGGCCTCGAGCAGAATTTTTTCCTGAAAGGGATCGCCTACCTGAATTGATGGTATATCCTCGGCCGAATCCTCAGTTATGTTAGCCGATGCGAAAGTAGCGCCGTGTATTCCATCCTTACCGGTGGCTGAACCAACAATGTAAACCGGATTGCCCTTACCCTTTGATATGGCCGAAACAACCTTATCCTTCTCAACCAAGCCAACCGACATGGCGTTAACCAGCGGGTTCATGTTGAATGAATCGTCAAAAAACACCTCGCCAGCCAATACCGGGATACCAAAAGCATTACCATAATCGCCTATTCCCTTAACCACCCCTTTTATTAACCACCGGGTTCGGTCAAGGTTTAGGTTTCCAAACCTAAGTGAGTTTAGCTGAGTAATCGGACGCGCTCCCATGGTAAAAATATCGCGATTAATTCCCCCCACACCGGTTGCCGCTCCCTGGTAGGGTTCGACGGCGCAGGGATGATTATGCGACTCAATCTTAAATGCACATGCCAAACCATCGCCAATATCAACCAAACCTGCATTCTCCGCTCCAGCCTCGGCAAGTATTGCTGAACCTTTACGGGGTAATGTCTTTAGCCACTTTATGGAATTCTTATACGATGCGTGTTCCGACCACATTACTGAGTATATGCTTAGCTCAGTGTAATTTGGGGTACGTCCCAAATAGTTTTTTATCATCTCAAACTCTTCGGGTGAAAGCCCCAATTCCCGGGCGGTTTCAACGGTTACTTTGCGGTTTGGCATGGCTAAATTATTTTATCGACTTAAAAAATTCTTGCCAAAAATACTAACATTAACTCAAGTAACAGCAGTTGAAAAGGAAAAATTAAAACTTGATGTATGAACGTCGAAGTTTTATAAAAAATGTTTTAAAAAATATTAAGGGGTTATACATTTACGCATATAAACAATACTTTTGAGAAAATTTTTTAAAACCATTTCTGATTTAACTTTTATTTCTAATAACATGAGAATTGCATTAATCACAGGGGCTACTTCAGGCATTGGTCGGGCTACTGCCATCAAGTTGGCCATGGACGAATTTAATCTTATCATCACTGGCCGAAGGCTTGAAAGGCTCGAAGAACTAAAAAAAGAAATCGAGGTAAAGTATAAAAAGGATGTTCATATCCTGAACTTTGACATTCGTAAGCTGGAACAGGTAAATAACGCCATAGATTCGCTTCCCGAACGCTGGCGCAAAATAGATGTTTTGGTCAACAATGCCGGCCTGGCAGTAGGACTAAACCACATACAGGATGGGTTAATTGACGACTGGGAAAGGATGATTGATACGAATGTAAAAGGCGTTCTCTACATTACCCGTAAGGTTGCCCCCATAATGATTGAACGAGGGAAAGGGCATATTGTAAATATTGGGTCGATAGCAGGGACACAGGTTTACGAAAACGGCAATGTTTACTGTGCCACCAAACACGCCATGCATGCGCTATCGCAGGGTATGCGGCAGGATTTGCTTAAGCACAACATCAAGGTTACCGAAATTCGTCCCGGACTACTTGAAACCGAATTCTCAATTGTACGTTTCAAAGGCGATAGCGAAAGGGCAAAGAGTACCTATGCTGGATTAATCCCACTTTTTGCCGAAGATGTTGCCGAGGCCATTCTCTTTGCACTTACCCGTCCACCCCATGTATGTATCAACGATTTAGAGGTTACCCCCGTGGCACAGGCAAATTCCTACTACGTGAACAGGAACCTTTAATTGCCGATTAGTCTTTGGATACGTTAATTAAGATTTAGGCAAAACTGTAAAAACAACTGTATATGTGGATTTATGTGATAATGATAATTTTCTTTGCACTAAGTTTCATGGTTTCCATGCAACTTAAGTCAAAGTTTTCACGCTACTCCCGTATTGCGCTACCACGTGGGTTAAGCGGGAAGGAAGTAGCTGAACTCATGCTCCACAACCATGGTATATATGATGTAAAGGTTATATCGGTAAAGGGGGAGCTAACCGACCATTACAACCCTGCAAACAAAACCGTAAACCTGAGCCCCGACGTTTACAACGGGCGCAGCATAGCATCGGCTGCGGTGGCAGCACACGAATGTGGCCATGCCGTACAACATGCCCAAAGTTACGCTTTCCTGCAAATGCGTTCGGCTCTTGTGCCTGTTGTAAGTATTGCCTCGCGTTGGGTTCAATGGGTTTTACTTGCCGGTGTATTACTACTTCAAACCATGCCCAGTATATTACTAATTGGTGTTATTATGCTTGGTTTAACAACACTATTCAGCTTTATTACCCTACCGGTTGAACTGGATGCCTCGCGAAGGGCACTGGCATGGCTTAACTCATCAGGTTTAACCTATGGCGAAGGCTCGGTTTACGCCCGCGATGCCCTGAAATGGGCAGCTCTAACTTACGTTGTGGCAGCTCTCGGCTCACTGGCTACCCTGCTCTACTACTTCGGCTTACTTAACCAAGATGAGTAATGATGCTCTGTTTAAATGTTCATGATTTAACAGGTTTACGATACCCGCAAATAGAGCATGGCACCTATATTGAATTGCTGAAATGGTTTTAAAGTATTACCCCCTTGCTCGATGTAGTCTGCCTTTGGTAAACTCGCCAAAAAACGGTTTGATTCCCAACCGCAAAAAACCACAAACTTTGTCCAGGTCAAAATAGCTAATATGCTGTCCTTGCCTCAACGTAGTTACCCCACGCTCAAATCCAAACGCACAAGACTATGCTAAGCTGTGACAGTTTATTCACTGGTAGGTGAGGTAGGCTTTATCCAATATAAAAAAATCCTGCCCAGCAGGATTATTTGGTATAAGTATCATTTTACTTATTGGGTGAGAATCATCCGTTTGGTATCAACCTCCTTACCATCGACGATAAGCGTGTAGAGGTACATGCCTGCCTGAAGGTCCGATCCGTTAATGGTTATCGTGCCATAGCCCTTTTCAGGAATGGAGATACTTTTAATCTGCATGCCTCTCATGTTGTAGATGTAAATCATTGCATGACTAAAGGCTTCTGGGATGAAGAACCGTATTTCTGTTTTCTGGGTGAATGGGTTGGGGGTGTTCTGTTCCAGAGTGGCGGAATTGCTGTTGGTTTCCTCAGCATCGCTTTTGGAATTGGTAGAACCCTTTGATGTTGAACTCCCCGATTTTAGCTTTTTTATCTCCTCCTATAGGCTTTCTATAAGGGTTTCCTGTTCCCGGATGACCTTGATGAACACGGGGATTATCATATCGTAGTAAATCACCTTAACATTGACCACCCTGTTGAACGATACCGCTTCGGGTATAACCGCTTCAACCTCCTGTGCAATTAACCCTAAACTCTGTCTCCCTCTATTCAGCGTATCTGGTTCATCCTTATACTTAAAGCTTACAGGGCGAAGAGCTAGCACCTTATTCAGTGCTCCGCCAGGTAGAGATCTAATATTCCTTTTTAAGGTTGAATCGGAGGTGGTTTTGAATGACGATGCGTACACCCTATTGTGACCAGTAGTGCTATACCAAAAATTAATTTCATCGGCGCTTGCCCCCATTACGCTGCCATTTGCAGTTGTGCTCGGATCAATCATTACTACTTGTCCGTATAATAGCTGGTAACACTCAGTTGTTTACTACTTTTATCTGGGCGTATGTGCTGGTTGAAAAAATTATTGCACAAAAAAGAAAGGTTGATTTTAGTATTGTTTTCATCCGAAAATAATTTATTAAGCCCAGTCTAAAAAGGAAATTTTTGTTTACCCGCAGAGTTCACAGAGGAAACGCAGAGAACCCCCGCTACGCTTCGCTACCCTGATACGCTAAAGCTACAGGGCAGGCGGGGCAGGCACAGAGGAATAAAAGTAAATAAACTAATGTTTCGCACGTATAAATATTATTCTATAAATCAAATATTTACAAATTGATTTAAATTATCATGTAATTAATTATCAAGCGATTGATGACTCCAATGTATATTTAATACTTTGTGAAACTTTGTGCCTATTTCGTGTTTTTTGTGGTTATATTCAGCGATTTA
>DFYV01000062.1 GCA_002383425.1 Bacteroidales bacterium UBA4073
TTAACTACATTTTAACTACATATAAACAAATTGCAAGTTATCATTAAATTCATGGTAGAACCAAAAATTCATAATATAGGTGATGCGTAAACTTTAATTGAAAAACCAAGAAAGTGCCAAATGGTTAATGTAAATCGATAAGAAATTTAGGGTTAAGACTATTTTTTTAACTTTGCCCGATAAAATCAGGTACTAAAATGACTTTAATCAAATCGATATCAGGGATACGAGGAACAATTGGTGGTGTTACTGGCGAGAACCTTACCCCAGTAGATGTAGTACGGTTTACTGCGGCGTACGCCGAATGGCTAAAGCAGCGTAATCGTGGTAAACGTTATAGGGTTACAGTGGGGCGCGATGCCCGCATATCGGGCGAAATGGTTAACAGCCTTGTAGTTGGAACCCTCATGGGATGTGGCATTGATGTACTGAATCTTGGCCTTGCCACCACCCCTACGGTTGAAATGGCTGTTATACATGAAAAAACCGATGGTGGAATTATCCTAACAGCCAGCCATAACCCTCGCCAATGGAATGCCCTTAAACTCCTTAATGAGAAAGGCGAGTTTCTCACCGACTCCGATGGCCGTAAGGTCTTGGAAATGGCAGAAAACGAAAATTTTTCCTTTACCGATGCCGATAACCTGGGAACGGTTGTTGATGAATATGCTTTTGTTGATGAGCACATCAATCGAATCATCAATCTTAAATATATTGATAAAAATGCTATTGCCAAAGCCAACCTCAAGGTGGCAATTGACTGTGTAAACTCAGTTGGCGGTATCGCATTACCTCGCTTACTGAAAGCTCTGGGTGTAAACAACCTTATTGAACTCTACACCGACCCCACCGGCGATTTCCCCCATAACCCCGAACCGCTACCTGAACATTTGACTGAAATATCAAAGCTAATCAAGGAACAAGGGGCAGATGTAGGCTTTGTGGTTGACCCCGATGTGGATAGGCTTGCCATTATTAACGAGGATGGCACCATGTTTGGCGAAGAGTACACCCTGGTAGCCTGTGCCGACTATGTGCTAAGCCAAAACCCTGGAAATACCGTCTCAAACCTGTCGAGCACAGCTGCCCTGCGCGATATTACCTACAAGTACGATAAAGAATATTTTGCATCAGCCGTTGGAGAGGTAAATGTGGTAGCTAAAATGAAAGAGGTTAATGCCGTTATTGGTGGCGAGGGTAACGGGGGCGTTATTCTTCCTGAATTACACTACGGGCGTGATGCCCTGGTAGGAATTGCCCTTTTCCTATCGCACCTTGCCAAAAGTGGGAAAAAATGTTCGGAACTTCGCCGGCAGTATCCAAGCTATAGCATCTCAAAAAACAGAATTGAGTTAAAGCCAGGACTTAACCCCGATGGGGTTCTGGAGCAGCTCAAGGTAAGATTCTCAAGCGAAAAAGTGAACACCATTGATGGTTTACGTATCGACTTTGCCGATGGTTGGGTTCACATGCGGAAGTCCAATACCGAGCCTATCATTCGGGTTTATGCCGAAGCCAAAACAGATGAAAAAGCCAATGCCCTTGCACAACTTATAATTAACGAAGTATTAAGGTAAACCGTAAGATAAGCGTGATGGATCAATGCAAAATGCAAAAAAGAAACATAGTAGCGAGTATATAGTAGATAGTATTGAGTAGAGGTTAAACTTTAAACTTCTCATGTCTAATGTCTCACGCCTAACACCTTACGCCTAACGCCTAACGTTTAACGTTTAACCTTTAACGTTTAACGCCTATAAACTTTTTAGACTGGGCTCATTATGAATTTTGCATCTTCTAATTTTCACTCTATTGAACTATAGCAGCAAACTCCGGCTTTGCCGGAGTTTGCTGCTGTTTTAGAATGGTAAATCGTCATCAGGTTGGGGGGGAGGGAAGTCACCTTCGGCCGCAACATGTTTGGAATCCTGTTGTTCAGGATACTGTGGTGTTTTATCCTGACCGGTATTGGGGCCAAGAAACCGGAAGTTATCGCAATGGATTTCGGTTGTATAACGCTTGTTCCCGTCTTTATCCTCGTACGAGGAATTTCTGATGCGCCCCTCAACATACAGGAGTTTCCCGGTTTTAATGTACTTCTCGGCAATATCAGCCAATCCACGCCAAACCACAATGTTGTGCCATTCGGTTTGGGTTACCTTTTTACCCGATTTATCGGTGTAGGTTTCATTTGTAGCCAATGAGAAACGCGCAACGGTTACCCCACCCTCAAGGTGTCGAACCTCAGGATCTTTGCCAACGTTTCCAACCAGAATTACCTTGTTTACTGACATACTCGTATTATTTTAAATTGGGTTAATATTTACCCAAGTTAAGAAATTTTTTTATGCGCAATTATTTTGATGACGAAAAATATTTTTCAACGGGTTCAGCAGCCATGTATGAGTCAATTAGCCTGGGCAAGGAGTAATCGGTTACGTTGCCAATGGGTACCCTGACAAACCCTTCAGAGAGTACATAGTTTGGCTTGTCAATTTCCAGAATTATAAAAGTAGCCCAAAGCGTTCGATGGCTTAACATGTGCCGTACAGGGTTCGAAATATCCAATATTTTAACATTTGACCCCGATAAAAAGCTCAAGGTATTCATTGCCTTAATTAGCTCATGGGGTTCAAACCTCGTGTTTACCTCAAGCAAGGGAAATTCATACAATGAATGCCAAATATCTTTCTCTTCGCGTCGTTTGATGTAGGTAAAACCATTGTGCCTGATAAGGAAGTAGTAGAAAAATCGTTCAACGGGTGGTTTCTTTTTTCCCCTAACCGGTAGAGTTGAAATCAGGTTGTTTTGGTTGGCATAGCAGTACTGGGCAAATGGACAATCGATACAACGAGGTAATTTTGGGGTACATTGTAGGGCACCAAAATCAATTATAGCCTGATTAAAACGACCCGCATTACCCTTGGGAATTAGCTCATTGGCTAAAGCAAAAAACTCCTTTTTCCCAGCTGTGGAATCAATAGACGTAAACACACCATATACCCTTGATAGGATACGGTAAACATTGCCATCGACTGCTGGTACTGGTTCGCCAAAGGCAAACGAGGCAATGGCAGCAGCCGAGTAAGCCCCCAAACCCTTAATCTGTAAAAGTTCCTTATAAGTTTTTGGCAACGATCCATTGTACTGCTCCATCACCTGAATTGCCCCCGCTTTTAGATTTCGAGCTCGGGTATAGTATCCCAGGCCTTGCCAAACCTTCATGACATCGTCAATATTAGCATTGGCAAGCGATTCTATGGTAGGGAAACGCTCAATGAAACGGTGGTAGTATGAAATTCCCTGTGCCACCCTGGTTTGCTGAAGTATCACTTCCGATACCCAGATGTGATACAGGTCGGTTGTATTCCGCCAGGGTAAATCCCGGGCATGGGCAAGGTACCACCCCAGAAGTGTTGTGCTAAAATCCATGGTATCAAACCAAAAGAAAAAAAATCTTGTCAAAAATAATCTTAACTATTTTATATATCGATACAAAACATGTATATTTGCAATCCAAAATTGAAGTAATTGTCTAATTTATTGATAACTAAAGATTTTCAAAAATGACAAAGGCAGATATCATTAACGAGATTTCCAAAAGTACTGGAATCGAAAAAGTAGCTGTTCAGAAAACCGTTGAGGCTTTCATGGAAGCCGTAAAGGATTCCTTAGTAAAGGAAAAGAATGTGTACTTACGAGGCTTTGGCAGTTTCATTGTGAAAAAACGCGCCAAAAAAACCGCCCGCAACATTTCGAAAAACACCACCATTATCATTCCTGAGCATTTCATTCCTGCATTCAAACCTTCCAAATCGTTTGTGAACAAGGTTAAAAGCCACGTAAAGAGATAGTTTAACACTAACCGTAAAATTTTACAACAATGCCAAGCGGAAAAAAAAGGAAAAGACATAAAATGTCAACCCACAAGCGTAAAAAACGCTTACGTAAAAATCGCCATAAAAAGAAGATCAGATAACAATTTGCTAATCAGCGTGGTGAGATAAGCAACCTAAAGTGCCCCAAGGTGCTTTAGGTTGCGTTGTTTAATTGCTAACCAAAAATCGTAGAAGGTGAATACCGAGTTAATCATTGATGTTCGTGAAGCTGAAATTGCGATAGCCCTGCTCGAAAATAAGCAGCTGGTGGAGCTCAACAAGGAGCGCAGCAATGTTCAGTTCTCGGTTGGCGACCTCTATCTCGGTAAAGTAAAAAAAATCATGCCCGGGTTGAATGCTGCATTCGTAGATGTAGGCTACGAAAAGGACGCATTCCTAC
The DNA here is from genome assembly GCA_002383425.1 of Bacteroidales bacterium UBA4073. Taxonomy (GTDB): domain Bacteria; phylum Bacteroidota; class Bacteroidia; order Bacteroidales; family Tenuifilaceae; genus Tenuifilum. The sequence goes on from DFYV01000062.1 coordinate 4,279, forward strand.
ATTACCTTGACCTTGGGCCTCAGTTCAAAACACTCCAGAAATACGTACAGGATCACTACTCGCGCAAGAACAAAACCATCCCCGTATCCCGATACAACATGCTGCCCGATATCGACAAGGGGGGAAAGATTTCCGATGTGCTAAGTTCAGGGCAGCCCGTAATGGTTCAAATAGCCAAGGAGCCCATTTCGACCAAGGGGCCAAGGCTAACCTCTGAAATTTCAATTGCCGGCAGGAACATTGTGCTTGTTCCCTTTAATGACAGGATATCGATTTCACAGAAAATTACTTCGCCCGAAGAGCGCAAGCGCCTGAAAAGGCTCATGGAAAGCATTACTCCCAAAAACTTTGGGGTAATTGTACGTACTGCAGCCGAAGGGAAAAAAGTGGCCATTCTCGACGCCGAGCTTCGTAGCTTGATCAAACGCTGGGAAATTACCATCGAAAAGTTGAAAAACCCCGGCTACCCGATACTTCTCACAAGTGAAATCAAACGCACTTCGGCTATCCTAAGGGATATGCTCAACGGTTCGTTCAACAGCATCCATGTAAACGACGAGAATGTTTACGAAGAGATACGGGAATACATCGAGAGCATTGCCCCCGAAAAGGAAAAGATTGTAAAACTCTACACTGGTAATGTTCCCATTTTCGACCAGTTTGGAGTTGAAAAGCAGATTAAATCACTTTTTGGCCGAACTGTATCAATTAAAAGCGGGGCATACCTTATTGTTGAACATACTGAGGCGTTGCATGTGATAGATGTTAACAGCGGCAACAGGTCGAAATCGTCGAACGACCAGGAGACCAACGCCCTTGAGGTAAACCTGGCAGCCACCGATGAGATTGCCCGTCAGCTGCGATTGCGCGACATGGGCGGAATTATCGTAGTCGATTTCATCGACATGCATAACAATGAGAATAGGCAAATGGTTTACGAGCGCATGAAGGAACTCATGAGCCGTGACCGTGCCAAGCACAACATCCTCCCACTAACCAAATTCGGGTTGATGCAGATTACCCGCCAACGCGTCCGCCCCGAAATGCACATCGACACCAGCGAGAAATGCCCTGTTTGCAACGGTAGCGGAAAGGTAACGGCAACAATACTTATAGATGAACAAATCGAAAATCAGCTATCGCTGATTTGTACAAGTAAAAAGTACCGATCGGTTACCATTAAGCTGCATTCCTACATTGCGGCTTACATTAAAAAGGGCATCATCTCAAAACGATTTAGGTGGGCGTTGAAGTACAATTGTGCCATCAACCTTCTGCCCATGTCGTCGTACCATTTTCTGGAGTACCATTTCTTTGACAAAAACGATAACGAGATAGCTTTTTAGCCAACTAATTAAGGGTGTCAGGTTTTTCTGACACCCTTTTACATAGATTTAAACCACAGGTACAACATTTTAAGTAAAACCCAAAACCTCATTATAGAAAAGCGTAACAGAAATAAGTTTTGGTAGGGTTTAAAAAATTAATTTTAATCCAAGTTGCCCTATACAATTCTGTAAATATCTATGAGTTCAGTCTATAAAGTTCATAAAGTTGACAGTTCATAAAGTTAAAACATTGAAAATAAGGGTTATATGTTTATTTCACAACATTTTTTAAAATGCTGATAATTAAAAACATAGCTTGTTTTGCTAAAATAAAACATGCTTTTTATACAGGACTCATCTATATATCAATGTATAACAAATATGCTATACATTATGATGCAACCAAAAATTCTTCTTTCTTTCACTGCAAAGACACAAAGACGCAAAGAAAAAAATACATATTATTGATAATTAACTCTTTGCGACTTGGCGCCTTTGCGGTAAAATATTATTGAGTCTAATCTAAAAAACCAAATTTTATTAAAAATGATGGTTCTCGTAAAAAACGCCAGAAACGTAAAGCGTTTAAATTCTAAATTTATAAATTTACCTTACGCCTTACCTTTAACCTTTAACCTTTAACCTTTAACCTTTAACCTTTAACGTTTAACGTTTAACGTTTAACGTTTAACATTTAACGCCTATAAACTTTTTAGACATATCTCATCTTTATAATTCTTTCAGCGCTTTTATAACCACAAAACTTCCTTTACCAAATCCTTCCATAACAGGTTGTACTTCAGTAATGTTTTCGAGGTTTCCAAAAACAGTTTGAAATGTTTCAACAACTGAAAACCCTGACTCTTTGAGTATATTATATAGTTCTTCGGTACCAAAAAAGGTTGCGTCGCGGTAAAAAATGCTTTCATCTTTATGTTCCAGGTATTCTTTACCTATAGGGCTATCCTTATCCACAAAACCGAGAATCAGGAATCCTTTATCCCTCAGAACACGATGGGCCTCGTGGAATGCATGGTAAATATTATCCACAAAACAAATTGCAGTAATCATAACCATGCCATTGCGCGAGGCATCGGCATACGGCAATTTTTCAGCTACTGCATTCTGAACGTTCAATTTTTTTTGCCTCGCTTTTTGTAGCATGGCCTCAGAGGGATCAATACCCTCCTTTATTCCTAAAGGTTCGGCAAAAATACCGCTGCCTATACCCACCTCTATAACTTCGTTGGTGTGCGGCAATGCTTTTTTAACAGCCTCTAACTCCGATAGATAAGCAAAACGATTATCATCAAACCACCTATCATATTCATCGGTGAATTCCTGAAACGGTTTTATTTTAGGCATAATAATACTTAAAATTTAAAGGATGAGTTACCTCCGAAAAGTCTCTTTCATTGCATGCAAACCAAAAATACGCACGATTGAGAGAAAGCACGATAGCACGATAGCACGATGGTACGAGATGCATAAAAATTTTCATAATTTCCATTAGTCTGGATTTGTGTACATTGTGATTAACCCCGGTGTGTTCTTATTTCTCCCATTTCGTTCTGTCGTTCTATCTTGTTTTCGTGCCTTCGTGCCTTCGTGCTTTCTTGCTTTCGTGGTTTTCGGATATTATTCAAGGTTTAACCTTGATTTCCTTTCCATGCAGATGCTTCAAGCTGTAAAAATCGTTGTCGTTCCTCTTCTGTCATTATGACTACCTCGTAGCTAAACTTTGCTCCCAGATTTGTTACCGGAATCCTTACGGAATCGATAAGTTGATTGGCAATAGGAATATTCGCAAAAGGAAAAGCAAATATTACCTCAACGGTATCGTCGGTAATTACTACTTTTTTGACCATGCCTAAGGTTGTTAAACTCAAATCAATGGCAGGATGCATAACACTTGCTATTGTGTCCTCAATTTGCTCTTTTAAAATTGGATCCATACTAATGCGATTTTATGAAATTATCAATAATTTGAGTTAGACTTTTCTCCCCTTGAACCAGCTGAAACTTTAAGTTGCTTTGCTCAATGTCCTTTTTCATATACTTACCAATAGCAGCAACCAGTAAAATATCAACATCGTTAAGTAATTCAATAATTTGGGCATGTGAATGTTCTTCCGTTTCATCATGTTCCTTTTGTGTATTCACCCTATATTCAGCATAGATTACCGAATTGTTTTCAACCTCATACACCATAAAACCTTTGCTTTGCCCTGTTCTTTGGGTGATGGTTACCCGATCATCGGAAGGTATCGCTACTTTCATTCTTTTAAAATTTAGTTTTTATTATCATCTTTTTACTATCAATCGGATATGCGATTTTAAAAAAAGAATTGTGATAAAGCAACAGCAATAACATTTTGTTTGCTCAAATTTAGCGAATAAATTAATGTTGACTTCGAAATTCTAAAATTAACAAGGTTGATATTAAATTATTTACTACATTAGCATTAATGAATCAACCGGCAAATATATTCCATTCCTTCAAAGTAAAGCAGCTAGGCTTAACACTAACCATTTTGTTAGCCTACAGCAGCCTGTTGGCGCAATACGATCCTATTTACACTAACCTTACTGTTAACGATGGCCTTGCAGGTAATGGAACTTACCATATATTTCAGGATTCCAGGGGCTATATCTGGATAGCCACCAATAACGGGGTTAGCCTATTTGACGGCTACGGCTTTAAAAATTTTGACATACAAACGGGATTGCTCGACAACATTGTGTTTGAGATTTATGAAGATTACAAAGGACGCATTTGGTTTATCCCATTCTCGGGATTACTTTCCTACTACGAAAAAGGGATTATAAAACACTACCCATACAACAGTAAGATACGGGAAAATATGCCATCAAATTCAAAAGGTCCAGTAAAACTCTCATTCTTTGTAGATAGCCTTGACAATATTTACCTTGGCGTTAAAAGTTATGGAATAATGCATATAAGCCCCGAAGGAATTTTCAGAAAAATTGATGGGATATGCTCCGAAGGGGAAGTGGTTTTGTATGATTTGAACGGGGATAAGATTTTAATCTCGAATGTTGAAAACCCGACTAAAAACGATTTCATAATCACACATCAAAACGAAACCTACCGGTATAAACTATCAGATGTTAGCAATGCCATTGATCCAATTTACATGTATGCCGTCAAGCTTGACAATAAACATATACTAACAAGTGTTGAAGAAAGCATAACTCTTTTCCGGCATGGGAAAAAGATTTGGACTAATAGTAAACTTTCCTCAATAATATGGCTGGGTGTAAACGATGAATACATCATGGCTTCAGATATACACGGAGGTTTTTACTATTCACCTGTCGATAATTTGAACGTATTTTCCCCCAACAAAATATTTGGTAAATTTCAGATAACATCAGCTATTAAGGATAAGGAGGGAGGATACTGGCTATCGACCCTGAATAATGGCATACTTTACATCCCTGATATACACATACAGTCAGTTACCACAGCAAACGGACTAAGCAACCAAAGTGTGAAAGCAGTGTATGCTCAAGATAACAAGGTTTACCTTGGCTACCAGATGGGATGGATTGATATGATTGAGGATGGAAGTGTAAAAAAAATTGGCCTGTTACCAAACCCACAAAATGCATCGTTTGTACGATCGTTTCTGGGAGATAATGAAACCGGGAAACTCTGGATTTGCTCCTTTGGTCACCTGGGGTATCTCAAAAAAAACAGATTTCATCTCATTACCCATAAACACTTAATATACCCCCGAGAAATAATCAAAGCGAAAGGGAGTGATACCTACTGGGTTGCCACTGCAAATGGCATTCTCAAACTTCAAAACGATAAGGTGGTTTACGACTCAAGGGATGATGGGCTTCAGGCCATGGCGCTGGCTATTGCGGTAGATAAAAATGAATCGGTATGGTTTTTAACCTATAATGGCCTTTGGAAGTACTCCAATAAACTTTTTCAGTACCTTGGCGAAGAAGACCCTCTGCTATCAATTACCGGCAGTGCCCTATACTTTAACCCTATGGACGAAACTTTATGGGTGGGGACAAACGGTGCAGGGATTGTTATAATCGATAAAAATGGGAAGTCTTCACAAATAACGAAAAACGAGGGCATAGTTTCTAACTCCATTAACACCTTTTTTTCCCATAAAGGGAAAATTTGGGTTGGTACTCGTCAAGGGTTATCGATCCTCACATCCCGGGCTGGTGGGTATGATATTCAAAATCTAACCATTAAGGAAGGACTTGCAAGCAACGATGTAATATCGTTATTTGTTACTGATTCAATCGCTTATGTAGGAACATCAGGCGGGCTATCAATTATTAACACCCTCAAAATAGCACCAAACCCTTTCAAGCCAAAAGTATATATCACATCAGTTGAGCTGAACGATAGCACCTACCAGTGGTCGGCTGAAGGGGTAAAAATTCCGTGGGAATCAAGGTACTTAAGAATTTCGTACGTGGGTTTAGCTTTCAGGAACATGGGTAAGACACTATACCGCTACCGGTTACTTGGGCTGGACTCAAACTGGGTTTATACCCCATCAACCCAGTGCTTATACACCGTTTTTAAACCGGGTAATTACACATTCGAGGTTGAAGCGCAGAGCTCCAGTGGAATTTGGGGTGCTCCTGCATCGTTAAAAATAGCTGTTGCGCCTCCCTTCTGGCAAAGAATTTGGTTTATTCTACTCTTTACAATACTCATGAGTAGTATTCTTTACCTTATTTACTACATTCGAATGGCGGAACTTAAAAGACGTAATGAGCTGATAAACAACATAAACCTTTACAAACAGCAATCGCTACGCCAGCAGATGAACCCCCATTTCATTTTCAACACGCTCAACTCCATCCAGTACTACATTCTGGAGAAAGATGTCATTAGCTCACACAAGTACCTCACCAAATTCGCCAGGCTGATGCGTTTTACACTCGACAACTCGCTTTACGCCACCATTCCCCTACGCGATGAGCTGGAAGCATTAAAGCTTTACCTTGAACTGGAAGCATTACGACTTCAGGATAAATTCACTTTTAATATTGACTACCAGAACAACGAAACCATTCTTGATGTTAAAATTCCCACCCTAATGATTCAGCCATTTGTGGAAAATGCCATTTGGCATGGCATTATGCTTAAACCCGATAAATCGGGTCATATACAAATTACCATACGCGATATGGAAACCTCGTTGCTTTGCACAATCGAAAACAATGGTATAGGAAGGGAGCAAGCCCGTAAAATGCAGGAAAGCACAAATAAGGCTCACCGTTCACGTGGTTTTCAAATAACCCAACAGCGCATCGACCTGCTAAACTCAATGTACGGGCAAAAATTCAACATTCAAATTGTTGACCTTTACTCCAACAACGGCAACCCAATGGGTACAAGGGTTACCATCAATATTCCCAAGGTACTGGAATCGTAGAGCCATGCAAGTGGGGTTCGAGGATCGAAGATCGAAGTTAAAAAGTTCAAGGTTTAAGGTTCAAA
>DFYV01000004.1 GCA_002383425.1 Bacteroidales bacterium UBA4073
TTCTAAATTCTAAATTCTAAATTCTTCGACTTCGCTCAGTACAGGTCGGGACTTCATGAATACAAGCTGTTAGACATACCAAAATTTGTGGGTGTGGTTTAACTTTCATTTAATTTTGTCATGGCTTTCTTTTAAAAACATGAAAAAATGACATGGCAGTGGTTAATGTATGTTAATCAGCGGCACAAGGTATTTTTTTTGTTACTTAAATTAGCGGAAACCAAAAAAGATGCCTATGAAAGCGCAAAAAGTAATATTACCGGTCATATACGCCACCCTTGGCGGTTTATTGGCTATCTTTTTGAGCCATAAAATTACTAATACGAATGAGTACGAAAGTGTAACGCCCTATAATGTTCCAGGACAAGTTACAAGAGTTTTTGTACCCGATTCTTCATCCACTGATTTTACATGGGCTTCCGAGCATGCAGTGGATGCAGTTGTGCATGTAACCACTGAATTTACCCAATCCATTGACTACTCATTTGGCAACCCGTTATTTGATTTCTTCTTTGGGCCACACGAGTACATGCCCCCCCAAAAGGTTCAAAGTTCGGGTTCAGGGGTTATCCTAACCCACGATGGATTTATAGTTACAAACAATCATGTTATTGAAAAGGCCGACGAAATTACTGTTGTTCTTAACGATAAGCGTAAATTCACGGCCAAACTCGTAGGTACTGACCCCAGCACCGACATAGCTTTGCTCAAAATTGACGCCACCGATTTACCATTTCTTTCCTTTGGTAATTCCGATGATATTAAGATTGGTGAATGGGTGCTGGCCATTGGGAATCCATTTAACCTGACTTCAACTGTTACTGCAGGTATAGTAAGCGCAAAAGCACGTAATATCAATATTCTGAGCGGGCGTGAATTTGCCATAGAATCATTTATACAAACCGATGCCGCAGTAAATCCAGGTAACAGCGGGGGCGCATTAATTAATCTTAAAGGAGAACTAATCGGAATTAACACAGCTATTGCTTCAAGGACAGGGTCATTTACAGGCTATGCATTTGCAATTCCCTCAACCATCGTTAAAAAGGTTGTAACCGATATCATTGAATTTGGAGAGGTACAGCGCGCTATCCTTGGGGTAAGAATACAGGAACTCACCGCTGAACTCGCCAAGGAAAAAGGTATCAAAGAAATAAAGGGCGTTTATGTTTTCGATGTTGAAAAAGGAGGTGCCGCCGATGCTGCCGGTATTAAACCCGGTGACGTAATACTGTCAGTTAACGGTGTTGATGTTAATAGTACATCCCAGTTGCAGGAGCAAATTAGCCGCTATCGACCAAACCAGCAAGTTGATTTAGTGGTTAACAGGGATAATTCAAAGAAACGTTTTAATGTTACCTTGCGCAACCTAAAAGGTGGTTTGGATATTGTAAAAACCGACAATACGTTAAGCTCTCTTGGCGCTGAATTTAAAGAAATTACCGATAAACAAAAATCTGAACTGGGCATAAATTATGGCATACAAGTTGTTGAACTATACGATGGGAAACTGAAAGATGGAGGCATAAAGAAGGGTTACATAATCACCCGAATGAACCGCACCCCAATTCACAGCATCGACGATTTAAAGCGAGTGCTAAGTATTTCATCGGGTGGCATTCTCATTGAAGGCGTTTATCCCAATGGGGTAGTTGCTTACTATGCAATCGGTGTAAACTAACTAAAATTTTTGGCTTTTTAATACTATTAATGAAACATTTTATAACCAGCTACGTTTTAAGTTAACACGTGGCTGGTTTTAATATTTAGATAACATAAATTTTTCTTGAAATTAACCGGCATTTGTACTAATTTTGCACTAAATATAAGGGTTGGATGAGACAGTTAAAGATTACAAAATCTATTACTAACAGGGAGAGCGCATCGCTCGACAAGTACTTGCAGGAGATCGGTAAGGAAGACCTTATCACCGTTGAGGAGGAAGTTGAACTTGCCCAGCGTATTCGTAAAGGCGATCAGGCAGCGCTGGAGAAATTGACACGTGCCAACTTACGTTTTGTTGTTTCAGTAGCCAAGCAGTACCAGAACCAAGGCTTAAGCTTACCCGACCTGATTAACGAAGGGAATCTTGGCCTCATTAAAGCTGCTGAGAAATTTGACGAGACCCGTGGTTTCAAATTTATTTCCTACGCTGTTTGGTGGATACGTCAATCCATTCTACAGGCATTGGCTGAGCAATCGCGTATTGTTCGCCTACCGCTTAATCAGGTAGGCTCGCTAAATAAAATTAATAAAGCCTTTTCGAAGTTTGAGCAGGAGTTCGAGCGGACACCCTCGCCAGAAGAACTGGCAAACATCCTTGAACTGCCAAAGGAAAAGGTAAATGACACCCTGCGCGTTAGCGGCCGGCACGTATCGGTTGATGCCCCCTTTGTGGATGGGGAGGATAATAGCTTGCTCGATGTTCTGGTTAACAACGATTCGCCCAGCGCCGATCGCGGGTTGATAAATGAGTCGTTGAGCAGGGAAATTGAGCGAGCCTTAGCAACCCTCACTGAACGCGAAAAGGACATAATTAAACTATTCTTCGGCATTGGATGCCAGGAAATGACCTTAGAAGAAATTGGTGAAAAATTTGGTTTAACACGGGAACGTGTGCGTCAGATTAAAGAGAAAGCCATCCGCCGACTCCGACACACATCACGTAGCAAATTACTAAAATCGTACCTTGGATAGTAAAAAACCCCGCCAGTAGGCGGGGCTTTTTGCATCCGTATTACTTACAATCTTTACAATCCTCCAGGTTGCGGTTGTATATGGCCATCGCCCTGTTGCTCATACCCATACTCGAAAATCCACCATCATTATATATGTTCTGCATGGTAATTTTACGGGTTAAATCGCTGAAAAGGGTTATACAAAAGTTGGCGCAATCGAGAGCATTGGCATTTCCAAGAGGCGACATTCGGTCAGAAAAATCGAGCAGGGCATCAAACCCCATAACGCCTCCCCCAGCCGTGGTTTCGGTGGGCGATTGCGAAACGGTATTGATGCGAACTCCACGTTCACGACCGTAAATATAGCCGAAACTCCGTGCGATTGACTCAAGTAAAGCCTTGGCATCGGCCATATCGTTGTATCCGTAAAGGGTACGCTGGGCAGCTATGTACGATAGAGCCACAACGGAACCCCCATGCGTAATAGCATCCTTTTTCCAACAGGTTTGCAAAATTTTATGGAATGAAATGGCTGAGATGTCGAGGGTTTTCTGAAATAAATCGTAATCCAGATCATCGTAAGTTTTCCCTTTGCGGACATTTGGCGACATTCCAATTGAATGCAGTATGAAATCGATTTTTCCGCCAAAACGTTCCATGGTTTGGTCAATTAGGTTTTCCAAATCCTGAATGTTGGTGGCATCGGCCGGAATGACAACAGTATTCATACGTTCAGCAAGCTCATATACGTTGCCAAAACGCAACGCCACGGCGGTGTTAGAAAGAACCACTTCTGCACCCTCCTCGTAGGCACGCTCTGCCACCTTCCATGCAATGGATTTTTCGTTTAAGGCACCAAATACAAGTCCCTTCTTACCTTTAAGTAAATTATAAGCCATAAATACATCGTTTAATTGAACCAGCAAAGATAAACAAAGAAAAAAGATTTTGGTTCAATCAGCTTAAACTAACGTTTGATTTAAGGAGTTCCCTGGCGTTCATAAGCGCAGCCTCCGAAACCTTTTCGCCACTAAGCATTTTAGCTATCTCTATAACCCTTTCATCGGGGCTAAGCAGCTTTATACCTGTTGAACTTTGGTTGTTCGTAACCGATTTATACACAAGGAAATGATTACTGCCCTTGGCTGCTATTTGCGGGAGATGAGTAATATTGATTACCTGCATCCCCTGGGCCAGCTCAAAAATTATGGTTCCCATCCTATCGGCAATATCACCCGATACCCCTGTATCGATTTCATCGAATATGATGGTTGGCAAACCTGTTGACCTTACAAGTAACGACTTTAAGCTTAGCATTAACCTGGACAATTCACCGCCCGATGCCACCTTCGATAGCTCCTGTGGCTCAACCTGTTTATTGGCGCTAAAGTAGAATGAAACCCTATCGGTTCCCCAGGGTTGAAAATCGGCGTAGTTTTCAATTGAAATTTTAAAAACAGCATGTTTTATACCTAACTGCTGCAGCAATTCGGATACGTACTGCTCAACCTTAGGAACCGATTTTGTTCTATACTGGCTGAGAGTGTGTGACTTTTCCTGAAGCTTATGCTCTAACTCTTTAAGTGCCTTTCGCTTTTCATCGAGATTGAAGTCGATTTGTGCGATTTCGCTTACCCGTACTTCAAGCTGATTCCTGAACTCAATAAGCTCATCGTAACTGGCAAGACGATGTTTGCTGAGCAAGGAGTAAATCAGATCGATTCGCTTGGTTACCATACTTAGCTGTTCATCATCAACCTCTACCTTGGAGTTAAGCAAATCAAGCTCGTCGGCAATGTCCTTGAGCTCAATGCGGCAGGTTTCAATACGGGCAATAAGGCTTTGGACGGGTGAGTAAACGGGTTCAATGCGACGCAAGCTGGCTTCAATTTCTTTAACCTTCGACAGCACTGCCAGCTCATCGGCATTTAGAGTTCCGTAAGAAAACTCAAGAGCTGTTTTGATATCGGAAGCATGGGTGAGCTGCGTTTGAAGTGCTTCAAGTTCCTGAAGTTCGTCACCGTGGAGGTTTGCAGCGTTAAGCTCATTAAGCTGGTGCGACAGGTAGTCGAAATCGCGCTTAGCGTTTAAGGCATTTGCCTCCAGCTTATCGAGTTCTGCTTTGAGCTTTCTGTACTCATCGTATAGCCCACGGTAATCGGTGAGCAGCTCTTTGGGTAATGCATAGGCATCCAGAACATCGAGCTGGAAGTGCGGGTTACCCAGTAGGAGGTTCTGATGCTGCGAATGAATATCGATAAGTTTTTCGGTAAACTCTTTAAGCTGGTTCAGGTTAACAGGTACTTCATTGATAAAGGCACGCGACTTGCCATTATCGCTAATCTGTCGCCTAACAGTTGTAGTATCGCTGTAATCGATATCGTTGCTTTCAAAAAAATCGGTTAGCCCATAGTCAGCTATACCAAATTCTACCTCAACTATACAAGCCTTACTGTTGTGTTTAAGCACCGAGGTATCGACGCGTTGCCCCTGAATAAGGGAGAGAGCCCCAAGTAATATCGATTTACCGGCTCCAGTTTCGCCGGTGATAGTATTCAAACCTTGCCTGAACTCAATTTCGAGCTCATCAATTATAGCATAGTTCTGTATGTATAGCCTACGAATCATGCTATTAAGGGTTTACTAATTATTCTGTTCAATGATACGCTTATACTTTGCAGCGTTCGGGTTATCAATTTCGGTGAGAATATTTACCACGCGGGCCTTTTCGGTTGGAAACGATTCCGAGAAGATATTCACCAGCTCCTCGTTTTTGGCATCAAAAAAAAGCTGAAGGGCAAAAAGGTAAGGATCGGGTTTTTCGCGGTAAACGCGCTGTATCAACACCAGTGACTCGGCGATTTCGGCTCGTCCTTCGGCCACCTTTTCGCTCATCACATCAAGCCCTAAGCGATGGTAGCGATACATCGCCTCGCGCAAAGGTTGATATTTTGGGTTTAGCAGGTTCTCAATCATCCAGTACCGGTTTTTACGATTACCCTCGTATGCCTTCCAGCCCCGTTCAACGGCGTTTTGAGCATTGTTTACAATACGTTCGGCTTTCTGAAAGTACTCTGTGCCTCCCAAACTCGAAAAGGAATCGTAATCAAGGCCAATAATGATATATGCGTAAAAGGCAAGAATCGACGTTAAATTGTTAAGGTGTGATGATTCAGAAAATTCGAGCTTTTCGTATTCACGATACCGGAAATGAAGGTTGTTATCCTGAAAGTTTAGCATGGTGGTATTGTACGAGGTGTTGAAAACTGGTCGGCGCGATTGCACCTGAATGGTACCCTTGAACTCGTCAGAGCCAATCTGCTCGGTAATGTTAAGCATTATACTGCACTCGATACGCTCATCAAAGCCATAAACATGGTTGGTCCATGGAGTGTTATTCATGAACTCGTAAATGGCAGTTTGCATGTTTTGGTATAGTAACCTGTTGGTTCCCTGAATTCGTTGCGAATTCACTGACACATTGCAACGTAATTCCTGCGAAGTGGCAATAAAAGGAAGGGCTACCAAAAGTAAAACAGGCAATCGGCTCATGTTAGTCGGCTTTTGGGTGCAACATGCCATAAATGGCATCAACAATATCTACAGCAACTTTCTCTTTAGATTTGATATCAAAAGGGATTACGCTTCCATTACTACTGATAAAGGTTACCTTATTGGTGTCGGTTCCAAACCCTGCACCGGAATCGTTCATGGAGTTCAGAACAATCATATCGAGATTTTTCCTCTTCAGCTTAGCAATAGCGTTATCCAGTTCATTTTCTGTTTCCAATGCAAATCCGATAACTATTTGACCCTTTTTTTTTATCGTGCCAAGCTGAGCGGCAATATCGCGAGTAGGTTTGAGCTTTAATACCAGCTCATCGCCTTGGCGTTTTATTTTTTGGGTGAGTACATTTTGTACTGTGAAATCGGCTACAGCAGCAGCAAGTACTGCAACGTCCGAATCGTTGAACAACGAAACAGCCGTGTTGTACATTTCGTCGGCACTGGTAACCCTATGTAGGTTGATATTGGGATGGTAAGGGTATTGGGCTACCGGGCCGCTAACCAAATCGACTAAAGCCCCTTGATTAGCCAATTCGAGGGAAATAGCATTGCCCATTTTCCCGGTTGAATGATTTCCAATGTAACGAACCGGATCGATGTGTTCATGGGTAGGACCTGATGTAACCAGGGCCCTAATGCCGTTGAGGCGTTGACTGCTTAAAAAAAAGCTAACAACCTGTTCCAGAATAGCTTCGGGTTCTTCCATCCGACCCTTTCCACTTAGACCGCTCGCAAGCTCACCTGTTGCTGCCTCAACGATTATATTTCCACGGTTCTCAAGTGTTTGAAGGTTTTGCTGTGTTGTCCGATGGTTGTACATATCCATATCCATAGCTGGTGCCACCATTACCGGACAGCGAGCTGACAGGTAAGCTGTAAGCAACAGGTTATCGGCTATGCCGGTGGCCAACCTGGCAATGGTATTGGCAGAGGCAGGCGCAATAATATACAAATCGGCCCATATCCCTAAATCGACATGGCTGTTCCAATCGCCATTTTCAGGGTTGAAAAAATCGACCAGAATAGGATTTTTGGAAAGGGTTGCTAAGGTTAACGGGGTAATAAATTCCTTGGCATGTGGGGTCATGATCACTTTAACCTCAGCCCCCTCTTTAACAAGCAAACGGATAAGAGTAGCAGCCTTATAGGCTGCAATACTTCCGGTAACACCGAGTAGAATATGTTTACCTTTAAGCCTCACTTTCAGGAATTTGCTCTTCCTTAAACTCATAGTGGAGTTTACCATCGAGGAACTCCTGTATTGCTATTAGCGTGGGTTTTGGAAGACGCTCGTAAAATTTTGATATCTCTATTTGCTCACGGTTTTCAAAAACCTCTTCGAGATTATCGGTAAAGTATGCAAACTCCTCGAGCTTACGGTTAAGCTCCTGCTTCATATCAATGCTAATCTTATTGGCCCTTTTGGCAATAATCCGAACCGTTTGGTAAATATTGCCCGTTTCCCTATCCAACACATCCAAATCGCGGGTTACAGTGTTTAACGGTGCATTGACTTTCTTGATATCCATAGCTTTATTTTAGTTAAGATTTTGCAAAATTTTCATTGTGGCATCGTACATCTTTTTTGCCTCCATGGAGTACTTGGAACTGGGGTATTCACTGATAAAGGAGTAGTACTCATCGAGAGCATTCTGAAACCGCTCGCGGCGTTTACTTTCAATACTATTATCGGCCAGCAAATACGATGCTTTTAGCAGGTGAAACATTAACTCCTCGCGGTACTTACTCTCAGGGTAATCTCTTAAACTATTCCTGATGGCTACAATTGCAGCCTTATAATCACCGATTTTGTAGTAAAGCATAGAGCTTAGGTAAGACTTTTCCACCAGCTTATCATGCAATTCAGCCATAATTCTGTTTACCTCGGCCTTATGCTGTGAATTGGGGTATCGATTAATAAATTCTGTAAAGGCTTCAATGGCTAAAAGAGTATTTGACTGATCGAGTTCGGGCCGTGGCGACGACATGTAGTAGCAGTATGCATACATGAATTCGGCCTCCTCGGTAAATACGCTCCGTTGGTAGTTTTTACGAAACATATCGAACTGGTGACCAGCCAAAAGGTAATCGCCCTGATGGTAATAACCCTGAGCCAAATAGAACTCAATGGTATCGGCACGGAAGGTTCCCTTATAAACACTCTGCAACTGCTCAAAGAGGGTTACATAGCGATAATGATCCTTCTTCTTATAGTACTCCAAGGCCATCTTATACTTATACTCGTAATCTTTGCTTTTAAGAATCTTTTCAAACCCACTGCACGAAAACAAAAACAACAAGGTTAGCAAAAGAAACGCAAAGCTATTAAACTTTAAAAGGCCCCGAATTTTCATACGTAATCCAATTTATAGTAAACGCTTTATTTTAAGCAGGCAAATTTATTCAAAATCTTTTTGAAATTTAGTGGTTTTGAAACTATTCCCAGAAAAAATTACCGATTGCCTGTCATAAATATTGTTAATTATTTGTTATACAATTATTTAAGATGTGATATAAATAAATTTTCCAGGTAACAAACGCATCGATTACAAATTTAGTATAGTTTTGTGGTCAATTTTGAAGCAAGATGAATTACTAACTCAAAATTATAATAAAGTGGACATTTTTGATAAGATTAACAACATGGGCCCAATAGGGCAATGGCAACAGTTTAGTCATGGTTATTTTTCTTTCCCAAAACTTGAAGGTGAAATACACCCTCATATGATATTTCGTGGGAAAGAGGTATTAAATTGGAGTTTAAATAACTATTTGGGGCTGGCAAACCATCCTGAGGTACGTAAAGCCGATGCCCAGGCAGCAGCGGAGTATGGCATGGCATACCCAATGGGGTCCCGAATGATGAGTGGTCAAACTTCCAAACATGAAGAACTCGAACAGAAACTTGCCAAATTCGTTGGCAAGGAGGCTGGTTACCTGCTCAACTACGGTTACCAGGGCATGGTTTCGATTATCGATACCATGCTAAACCGCAACGATGTTGTGGTTTACGATTCCGAGTCGCATGCCTGTATTATTGATGGACTTCGACTTTTCCCCGGTAAGCGCTTTGTTTACCAGCACAACAACATGGATAGCTGCCGTAAAATGTTACAGCATGCTACTGCCACAGCTCAAAATACCGGTGGTGGTATTCTTCTGATTACTGAAGGAGTTTTTGGTATGGCTGGCGATCTTGGTAACCTCAAGGCTATTGTTGACATGAAGAAAGATTTCAATTTCCGCATTCTTGTTGACGATGCTCACGGTTTTGGTACCATGGGTAAAACTGGTGCTGGTACGCCTGAACATTTTGGCGTTCAAGATGGTATTGATATATACTTTGCCACATTTGCCAAGAGCATGGCAGGTATTGGAGGTTTTGTTGCTTCGAACGAACAGGTTATTCGTTACCTGGCCTACAACATGCGTTCGCAGATTTTTGCCAAATCACTTCCCATGCCAATGGTAATTGGTGGGCTAAAACGTTTAGAGTTGCTGCAAACCCGTCCCGAACTAAAGGATAACCTTTGGAAAATTGCAGATGCCCTCCAGTCGGGATTGAAAAAGATGGGATTAGATATAGGTAAAACCGAATCGCCTGTTACCCCGGTTTACATGAATGGCGGAATTCCCGAAGCTGCCAACATGGTTTACGACCTACGTGAGAACTATGGAATTTTCTGCTCAATGGTTGTTTACCCGGTAATACCCAAGGGTCAAATTCTCCTTCGCCTAATCCCTACTGCGGCTCATACCCTTGACGACGTTCAGAAAACTATTGCTGCTTTTGCTGCCGTAAAGGAAAAACTGCTTGCCGGTATGTACGATAAGGAAAAAATTACCCAAATATGAGTACGCTTCGAAAAGCACGAAGGCACGAAGGCACGAAGGCACGATAGCACGATGGCACGATAGCACGATGGCACGATAGCACGATAGAACGATAGAACGATAGCACGATAGAACGATAGAACGATAGCACGATAGCACGAAGGAAAGATTTAAGGTTTGAATGAGAAATAAATGAGGCCGGTTTAAAAAGTTCATAGGCGTTAAACGTTAAACGTTAAACGTTAAAGGTAAGGCGTAAGGTGAATTTATAAATATTTGAATATAAACGCTTTACGTTCATGATATTCTTTACGAGAAACATCATTTTTAATAAAAATTGCCTTTTTAGACTGGGCTCATAGATATAAAACCCCGCTTTTGGCGGGGTTTTTTACAAACTTTAGGGTATGATTAAATATTCCTTTCACCTAAGTAACGTTCAACATCAATAGCAGCCATACATCCTGAACCAGCTGCAGTAATTGCCTGACGGTAATGGGGGTCCTGAACATCGCCACAGGCAAAAACCCCAGGTACATTTGTTTTGGTGCTTCCATGAATAGTTTTAATATAGCCAACCTCATCGGTTTCAATCCACGGTTTAAAAATATCGGAATTTGGATGGTGACCAATGGCAAGGAAAAATCCTGAGATATCAATTTTAACCTCCTCGCCGGTTTTAGTATTGGTGAGAATTACCCCGTTAACACCTTTTTGATCGCCAACTATTTCATTGGTTACATGCTCAAACAGAACCGTAATGTTGGGAGTATTAAAAACACGCTCCTGCATAGCCTTTGATGCGCGCAGGTAGGGCTTGCGAACAATCATGTAAACCTTATTGCACAAGCCAGCCAGGTAGGTAGCCTCCTCGCACGCGGTATCGCCACCTCCAACAACGGCAACATCCTTTCCGCGATAGAAGAACCCATCGCAGGTAGCGCATGCCGAAACGCCCTGTCCTTTGAACCTCTCTTCCGACTCAATTCCCAGATACTTAGCCGTAGCACCGGTTGCAATGATTAATGCGTCGGCTTCAACTACCTTTTCATCATCAATGGTAACCCTAAAGGGTTGTTTCGATAAATCGGTAGCGGTAGCAATGCCATAGCGGACATCGGTACCGAAACGCATGGCCTGCTTCTTGAGATCCTCCATCATTTCAGTGCCATTAATCCCATCCGGGTAACCCGGAAAGTTCTCTATTTCAGTGGTTGTTGTTAGCTGACCGCCAGGCTGAATGCCCTCGTACAGAACCGGCTTAAGGTTAGCCCTTGCTGCGTATATTGCAGCAGTGTAACCTGCCGGGCCAGAACCAAGAATCAAAACCCTCACCTTCTCAACTGGCAATTCTTTGCCAGCCGATTCTTTAGCATCGTCGGTGCTTAATGATTTGAATACTGCCATAGTTATTGATATTTATTAATTTAGATATTTCAATTTGATGCAAAAATACAAATATTTTACCAAGTTTACAGCTATTTAAATTGATTTTAAACAATCAATGGACGTTGTTCGTTGTTCGTTGTTCGTTGTTCGGGGAAATGGTTGATGGTTGATATCTTTTNNTTGATGGTTGATGGTTGATATCTTTCGAATTTCAAATTACGAATTACGAATTACGTTTTTTTCCTTTTACTTTTTCCTTTTAACTTTTAACTTAATTTCGAACCTTGAACCTTGAATCTGAAATCTGAAATCTGAAATCTGAAATCTGAAATCTTGAACCTTTAACCTTTAACCTTTAACTTTGAATCTAAAATCTTGAATCTGAAATTTAGAAAAAACGCACGCATCAGTTATTTGCGTGCGCATGGACAGAAAGATTTCTAAAGTTATCTAACTAAACTTTAGATCGATTCGGTTTCAACAACCTTTGCCAACAAATCGGCATAGGGAATTAACAGGTACTTTTTGCCTTCGAATTCAATCTCCGTTCCCGAGTACTTCTTGAAAACTACCAGGTCGTTCACAGCTATCTCGGAGTTTTCGATATTGCCAACGGCAACTACTCTTGCCCACGATGGTTTTTCCTTAACAGTATCGGGAATGATAATGCCCGATGAGGTAACCTGTTCGGAGTTGTCGTCGCTCATGTCGAGCACTACATGTTGGTTTACCGGTACTAACTCTTTCATATTAATAGTATTTATTGGGTTTGAATATTAAGTAAACGTTTAATTCTTTGCTGATCGAAACCTACAACCCATTCGCCACCAATATTGGCTTGAGGGACACCCTGTTGACCTGTAGCTGCCACCATTTGTCGTGCGGCTTCCTGGTCACGCGATACATCAATATCGGAAAAAGCTATGCCATTTTTACGCAGAAAACTCTTTAGCGTGTTGCACCAGGGGCATGATGGAGTGGAGTAAACGGTTACACTTTTCTGCTGTTGGTTATTTTGAACTTTTTGCTGGAAAACGGCATTCTCAAAAAGTTGTTTATAAAACTGAGTATCGTGGCAACCCTTCACCATATCTTTGAGTTGCCCTTTCTCAAAAATAAGTAACGATGGGGCACTTGTAACCCCATAGTGTTTGTGTATTTCGGGATTTGCGGGAGCATCTACAAAAAATATATTGTTCGTCTTTACCGCCTTTGCTGCTTCCTGAAGTGCACTGAAAGCACAATCGCTTACCCCTGTGCCCTTTTTGTAAACAAGTAAGTACGCTTTATCGGTAGTTTTGATGCGTTCAGTGAATTCAGCTAAAAATTTTACCTCGTTCATACCTTCATTTTTTATTCATTTCTTACAAATTTTAAACCAAGTAAAGAAACATGCAAATATGTCAATATTAAACATGACAGGTTTACCTGGTTTGAAATTTTGTCATAATTTTGGAAGTATTCCGTAACATAAAAAACGCTATTTACCATAGGTTAGAGTGCATTCACAGAAAAGTTATTAATACTTGTATCGATATAATGGTTTTAAGCGTATGATTTAGTAAAGTATTTTAGTTTAAATGAAATCTTTATGAATCGAAATGTCTTAAAATTATTACCACTGTTGGCATTAATACCATTACAATTAATTGGGTTTGCAGATGCATTACCTCAAGAACCTCAAGGTATAGAGGAACTCGTTACTTTGGCAAAGGAATACGAAAAGGCTGGCAATGCAAACCAGGCAGTTTACTATTACGACAAGGTTGCAAATGCTTACTGGCGGGCAAACGATTTACGAAATGCCATCATACACTTTGAAAAAGCAATTGAAAATATCCGTAAGGTTGGAAATAGTAATGGGGAGAAGTTACTGCACATCAGCGTTGGTTTGCTTTACTCCGAACTTGGCGACTATTCGAATGCACAACAGAGTTTTGAAGAAGCATTAAGTATTGCCAATGCTACCGGTATGAAACAAGACATTGGGCAAATCCTTCAAAATATATCAACTACCCAAATTGAGCAGGGTAAATATCAGGAGGCATTGGTAACACTTGGCAAAATTGAACCAATTGCACAGGAACTTGGCGATCAAAAACTATTACGAAACGTTTACTATAACTACAATAGAGCTTACGAAGGTTTAAAAAACACTGAAAAGGCTGCCGAGTATTTCAACCTTTACGCCATGCTCACCAAAAAAATTCAGGCCGAAGAAGCAAGAAAAAAAGAATTGGAGGCTAAGGCCATGGTTGAAAGTGCAGGCAAGGTTGTTCAGCAGGTAGCTCAGGAGAGGGAACAAACGGTTAAAAAACTTTTTGAAACCAGCAAGGAACTGGATGAACGAGAGCAGTCACTAAAAGAGGTTGAAAAGCTTACCCGTGAGCAGCAAATGCAAATAGAACTCCTTAATGCTGAAATGAAGTTACGCGATGCTGTGATTAAAAATCAAAGGTTGCTTCAAAGGGTTTATGTAGGAATAATATTATTCTCGTTGGCGTTTGCATTGGTACTTTACTATGCTTATGTTCAAAAGCGAAGAGCCAATAAACTTTTAGAAGAAAAAAATGAGGAAATATCAAGGCAGCACGATGCCATTAGCCGTCAGGCCGATGAATTACGTGAGCTGAATGCCCTTAAAGATAAAATCTTCTCAATCATTGCCCACGATCTTCGAAGTCCTTTATTCTCATTAATAACCATGCTCAACATTGCAAAGGAGGGACATTTTACTGCCGAAAGTTTTAAGGAGATTCTCGACGAACTTCTGATTAACGTTAACTATACCACATCGCTACTTGAGAACCTCCTGACATGGGCTAAGAACCAGATGCATGGAACTAAGGTAAACCCCAAAAACTTTGATTTGGGACAGCTGGTCAATTCAAGTATTCAGCTATTAAACGAAACTGCCGAAACCAAGGAAATCAAGTTGAAGAATAGTATTGCTGAGGGTACCTATGTATTTGCCGATACCGATATGGCTGACATTGTAATTCGAAACCTAATATCGAATGCCATTAAATTTTGCAATGCAGGCGATAAAATTACCGTATGGAATTCGGTAGCTGAGGGTATGGTTACCGTTTGCGTTGAAGATACTGGTATAGGAATGACCGACGATGTTTTACAAAAACTCTTTGGTACCCAAATTAACTCAATGCCTGGGACTAAAAACGAGAAGGGTACCGGTTTGGGGTTAATCCTTTGTAAGGAGTTTATACAGATGAACGGTGGCGCGATTTGGGCCGAAAGTAAACCCGCTAAGGGTAGCAAATTTTTCTTCACCTTACCCGTTGCAAGTTTATAGTTTAACTATCTGCCTTTTACTGAGGGGGTTGATTTTTTTAACCCCTTTTTTATTGACTTCATACAGTAATTTTCATAACTTTAGAAGAATTCAACTGAAAAAATAGTATGAGCACAGCACTTATAAAATATTTATCGGAATGGAATAAGCGGCCCAGCGATAAGTATAGGGAACCAGGTCCTGTTGTTACCATTTCCCGTGAAATGGGATGCCCTGGAAAAATGGTTTCATCCACTCTCATTGAGGAGTTAAACAAAAGGTATAGACTAAAGGACGATCTTGCCTGGCGATGGCTTGCAAAGGAAGAGATTTTAAAGATTGCCTCTGCTAATCTCGGTATGCCTAAAGAGGAAATTGACTATGTTTTTGAAGCGAAACGTAAAGGTATAATGTTGGAAATTCTGGAGTCAATGTCAACCAAATACTATAAAAGCGACAAGCATATCCAGAATACGGTTAAGCATATTATTCGTTCCGAAGCCTCAAAGGGGCATGTTGTAATATTAGGCAGAGGAGGTGTTGCCATAACACGCGATATTCCCCGTTCACTTCATATTCATCTTGAAGCCCCTTTTGAATGGAGGGTTTTGCGAGTTCAGGAGATATACCAGTTCGAACCCCAAGAGGCAGAGCACTATGTTAGGGAAATTGATAGAAAACGGGAAGAAATTAGGATTTACTTTGGCGGCATAAATACTGATTACCTACGTTTCGACATAACTTTTAACGCCATGACCCTTTCGGTGCAGGAAATTGTTGATATTATTATTCATTCCATGGAGGTACGCAATCTTATTGTATGATTGCTTATGCAATGTGATGATGTGTTGACGGTTGATAGTTGATGACTGATAGTTGTTCGTTGTTCGTTGTTCGGAAAAATGGTTGATGGTTCAAAGTTCAAGGTTAATGGTTGATGTGATTGATTAGATTGAAGGGATTGATGTCTTTTAACTTTTAACTTTTAACT
>DFYV01000115.1 GCA_002383425.1 Bacteroidales bacterium UBA4073
AAAAAACTCTGCGACCTTTGCGACTGCTTTGCGACCTTTGCGGTTAAAAAAAATTAAATATTAAAATTAATAACTTTTATAAATTTAAACAGATGAAACGAGCCATGATAGTAAGATTAACGCATAAACATGATTACATGGCGACTTACAACCCGATAGGTTATCGGGGATTATTTATATTCGAGTGTTCGAAACTATGCCGATTTGGATGGTATGCTTGACATCGCATTTATCGAACTGAAATGGAAAACTTATTAATTGGAATTTAGGTGGTCAGAGACCGCCTTTTAGGAACGAATACCCAAGGCTGCTCATACTGGCCCTTTATGGCAAGCTAAGCAACAAAAATCATTATGAAAAAGGGTTAACAATCGATTGGCGAAGTTACGTCAATCTTTACATAAATGTAATTTAGGATTAACCAGCCCGCTAAAACTATCCGCTACTTTTACATAAAAAATAAAATTTTCACTCCATGAAACTCAGGAAATATCCAATTCGCAGGCTGCTAAAATTTACGGCCATTCTTGTAGTACTCTCGCTAACAGTATTCACAGCTATTTTCTTTTTACAGCAAATGAATGCTCAGCAAAACCGTGAGGCACTCCTTAACCTGGAACACCTTTACCAGCATAACGCACACTTGCAAAAGAATCGTATCGATTTTCTGTTTCACGACATGCAAAGCACGCAGCTATACCGCTTTGGTTACTCAAGAACAACCATTCAGCACGACAGCTTAATACGAAAAACCAACGAAGAAATTAAAAAGTTAGAAAAGCGATTTGGGAAAAACCAAACCAGTAGCATTAAAGCTGTAATTTCAGAATATGACAAACAGTTCAAGAAGATCAAGGAGATGGTCATTGAACGGGGATTTAAAGATTTTGGACTGGAGGGACAGCTGAGGGATAAAATTCATCAGGTTGAGGAAAACATAAATCAACAAAAGGATTACAGGCTGATGAGCCACATGCTCATGCTCCGCCGACATGAGAAGGACTACATGATACGCCGCGACACATCGTACATAGCAAAGTTCGATAAAGAATACCAAGCAGCATTAAACTACCTAAGCCATAGCTATAATGGCAAAAACCATGAAACAACCAAACTTCTAAACGATTACAGCCGTTTATTTCACGCCTATACCGATATCGATAAAAGAATTGGGATAAACGAAAATGAAGGCACTCAATATCAGCTGATTAGAATATCAACGGAGATGAGCGAACAAATAGATGAACTCCGCACCGAACTGGCTGAAAAGTTAAAAGCCGATAGCCAAAGGATATATGTTACCATGCTGGGTTTAATTTTTATAACATCAATCCTGTTGCTCCTGATCCTGACCAGAATTGGTAACCATATTACCAAAACCCTGACATCAATTCAAAAAATTGTTAACAGAATGGGTAAAGGCGAAATACCCCAACCCATTAACATAGTGGGTAAAGATGAATTCAGTGGAATTGAGGTGTCCATTAACGAATTGTCCGTTGCTCTTCAAAATACCCGCAAGTTTGCCGAGGAAGTTGGCAATGGCAATTTCTACAGCGAGGTGAATGTATTTGGGAATACAGGCGAACTTGGGTCTAAACTTCTGGAAATGAGACAACGGTTACTGGAGGTAGCCGAAGAACGTGAACGTAACATACAGGAAAATAAACAACGAAGCTGGCTAAACGAAAACATAGCAAGCATTGGCGAAATTTTAAGGGTTAAATACGAAAACACCACGGAGCTATGCTTCCAATTTATCAGGTTCAGCGTAAAACAAACCAACTCGCTACAAGGTGCAGTTTACCTGAAGAAACAAAATCCGCAAACCGGTGAAGAGTACATTGAACTTACGGCCAGCTATGCCATGGAACGACGTAAATACCTGAACCGTACCCTCGACATCCACGAGGGGCTACCTGGCGCTTGTATGTATGAAAAAGATGTGATTTTTGTTACGGATATCCCCAAGGATTACACCCACATCACCACAGGGCTTGGCGAGTCGAACCCAACATGCATCTTACTTGTACCACTCATAACCGACATGCACGAAGTTATAGGATGTATTGAAATAGCCAGCTATCATGTTATAACTCCCATTGAAATTGAATTTACCAAAAAAGCTTGCAACAACCTTGCGTCTGCCATCCGCTTTAACGAAATGATTTCGCTCAATGAACGCATAATTTCGGAGATGAAGCAAAAGAATATGGAGCTGTTGGCCAGCGAGGAAGAGCTAAAGCAAAACATGGAAGAGCTAAAAACCATACGCGAAGATATGGAGCGCCGCGAGGAAAGTTTGACACAGGAAATAAAATTGTTGAATCATAAACTTAAAGATTACGAAAACGATTTACTCCTAAGCAAAATAAGCAATCAGTAATGGCTGGTATTCACTAAGTCGCCGATTTATCGGGATTTTCCAAAGGGCAAGATAGTCGCTTCGATCCATTGAAGTTAAACGTTAAACGTTAAACGTTAGACGCTAGAATTATGAAGTTTTTATTCATTAATCAACATTTATCAATTTCTTCTAAAATTATCTACCTTTTGCCTTCTGCATTTCTTGCCCTGTGAAATAATTTTGCCTTTTGCTTGGCGTAGAGTTCACCTATCGCTCGGCGTAGTTTTGTGCGCTGGGATATGAGCATAGGGTAACTACGCCGTGGCTAAAGGACAGTTTTACTGCCTTTCCGTAAGGCAAAGTTTACCTCTTGCGGTCAGTAACCGATCCGCCAACCAGCGGAGAGTTCACCGAAGGTAAACCAAAATTTTACCAAGCGTAGTCAGGAGACTACGCTTAGCAAATGGGATTATTTATATTCGAGTGTTCGAAATTATGCCGATTTGGATGGTATGCTTGATATCGCATTTATCAAACTAAAATGAAAAACGTATTAACTGGAATTTACGCGGTCAGAGACCGCCATTTAGGAACGACGAAGTCAGGAGACTTCGCCGAGCGGGGTTAAGTATTTTCCCACATCATTCTCGCTACTATCTACTATATTCTCGCTACTATGTTTTTTGTGCATTACGCATTACGCTTAACAGGTATCAAAATAACCGAAAGCCGAACTTCATTAAAGTTCGGCTTTAAGATTAAACGCAGGAGTGGAATAGTCTATACCATCCTCTCGATATTCCAAACAAAGGCATGGATACCTTGTTCTTCGGCAACCTTATTTATCTGGTTGATATAGGAAAGAATTTTATCAACCTTATCATCGTCAACAATGGTAAGTATGCCCGAGTTCATCGAAGGCCAGGTGTGGGTGCCCAAATGGGGTTCACCCTTTTGGCTACCGGCGCCAATCATGTCGGCCCATTTGCTGAATCCTTTTACACCAGCAATCTGTAAGGCACTATCAACTTTATCGGATAGAGCCTGATTGTATGCAATGAAAATTGCTTTCATATCATTAGTATTGAGATGTTAATCGTCAAAAGATATTTCACTACCGGAAGCTTGAAGTTTCTTTCGTTCGCGTTTAATACGGGCATTGGCAAATAGGGCATAAATTATGGGCACAATAACCAGCGATATCAACATGGAAAAGAGAAGTCCACCAACAATTGATATCCCCAGAGGTCGCCATATTTCAGAACCTTCCCCTTTTGAAAGAGCCATAGGAAGCATCCCCAGCAAGGTGGTAAACGATGTCATAAGAATAGGGCGTAAACGCGATTTTCCACCCTCCAGTATAGCTTGAGAAACTGTTCTACCTCTACTAACTAAGAGGTTGATGAAGTCAACCAGCACAATGGAGTTTTTGACGGCAATACCCACTAACATCACAATGGCAATACCCGATATCATGTTCAGGGTAGAACCGGTCACATAAAGGGAAATGAACACCCCTGTAAGGGCAAAGGGAACCGAAAACATGATGATGAATGGCTCACGTAGCGATTCAAACTGCGCTGCCATAACCAAGTAGGTTAACACCATTATTAGCACAAAAAGCAGCATAAGATCCTGAAAGGTATCGGCCATGTCCTTAGCGGCACCGCCAATTTCAACAATCACGTTATCGGGTATGGTCATGGTAGCCAGCTTAGCATTGATAATACTTGAAGCGGTTCCCAAATCGATACCCGAAAGTGCACTAACCACTTTTACTACACGGATCTTATCTTCATGTTCAAGGTTAGGGGTTGTGTAAACCTGTTTAATTTTGGCAACATCACCAACCCGCACTACATTGCCCATGGGACCTTTGAAGGTAATATTCTCAATATCGGACACCGAGGTGAGGTTAGCATCGTTGTACTTGAGAATTACATCGTACTCGGTCCCCTCTTCCCTATACTTGGTTGCTGTTAGCCCATAAATCCTGTTACGAACTGCTGATGCCAGCATGGAAGTGTTAAGTCCAAGCTGAGCCAGCTTCTCGCGATCGGGAATAACTTGAAGTTCCATACGATCCTTATCGCGACTAATCGATATATCACGGAATCCTATTTCGTTTTCCAGAGTGCTGGCTATTTGCTCAGCAATGTAATTGGTTTGGTTGATATCGTAACCCAGTATCTTAACCTCCAGATTGCTACCCCCACCCATTCCAACAGCAAACCCTGAACTACGGTTTCCACCTGGGTCAACATACGACGATGTTATCTGGGTGTAACCCGTTATATCGTTACGCAGGCTATCGGCTATTTCGAATATGCTTCTGGTACGTTCATCAATACTGGTGAGCACTAAGCTGTAATTAATGATGTATGAAGCTGACTTTTGGAATACACTCATTAACGTTCCCCCCTCATCGGCACCAATACTTGTTGATATCAAAGTAACTTCGGGATATTTATGCCTAACCTTTTGCTCAAAATCGCGTGCAAGCGCTTTGGCCTCATCAATCCGAATTCCCTGAGGTATCTCCATATTTACGTTGATGCGGCCGTTATCTTGCGAAGGAAGGAACTCTGTACCAACTACACCAGCCAATCCTAAACTTCCAATAAAAACCAACCCGGCAATAATTAGCGTCAGTGCTTTGTGTTTTAACGTCCATGCCAATGATTTAACATAGATGGTATCAAAAAAGCCCCAGAAACGGTTAACGGATTCCAAGAACCTATTGCGACGATGCTTATAGTACGAACGCCCCTTAAGAATTCGAGACGAAAGCATTGGGGTTAACGAGAGTGCAGCCAATGTGGAAAGCGAAATGGTTATGGTAACAATCCATCCCAGCTGGCGAAAGAAAACACCAGTCAAGCCGCCTATAAGTGTTAACGGCATGAATACCGCAACAATAACAAGGGTTGTAGCAATAACTGCCAAACCCACCTCACGGGTGGCAAAAACCGCTGCCTCCATGGGGCTACTACCCCGTTCAATGTGTGTGGTGATATTCTCCAGCACCACAATGGCATCGTCAACAACCATACCTATTGCAATAGATAAAGCCGATAACGATACTATGTTTATGGAATTGCCTGAAATATACAGGTAGATGAAAGCTCCAATAAGCGAAATAGGAATGGTGAGCATAATAATGAAAGTGGAGCGCCAACGACCGAGGAAAAGAATTACAACCAGGGTAATAAATACAAAGGCGTAAATAAGCGTTTCGGAAAGGTTATTGATTGAACTCTGGATAAATTCCGAGGAGTCAATAATTTTAACCACCTTCACATCCGCAGGTAGATCTTTTTGTAATTCATCCATACTTTCCCTAACCAATCGGGCAATTTTCACGGTGTTGGCTCCGCTTTGCTTCTGAACCATAAGCCTAACACCTAATCTCCCATCTATTCGTTCATCAACCAGCACATTTTTTAGGGTATCCTTAACAGTGGCAATGTCCTTCATATAAACCAGCTTGCCGCCATTGTTGGCCACAACAAGGTTCTTAACCACATCGCTGTTTCTAAACTCTCCGTTTGTACGAACCGGAAACTCCATTCTACCAACTTCGATACGGCCGGCAGGTAACGAGATATTCTCAGCCCCAATAACAGCTCCTACCTGTTCAAGGGTAAGATTGTACGCATCCAGCTTACGGGGGTCAACCGTTACATCAATAATTCGAATAGGTTTACCCATAATGGTAACTGTTCCCACGCCATCAATACGACTCAGCCTTTCAATGATTTGCTCATCAATCAATTTTTCGAGAGCAGCATAGCTCCTATCGGCCTGTATGCCGTATATAACAACAGGTATCATCGATGAGCTGAACTTGAAAATTGATGGTTTCTCACATCCATCGGGGAGGGAATTTTCGGCAATGCTTACCGCATCGCGTACGTCGTTGCTTGCCTCATCAAGGTTGATACCATACTCAAACTCACAGGTAACAAACGATATATTATCTTTACTTGATGATGTTACATTTTCGAGATTTTGCAGTGCGTTAAGCTGATTCTCAATTGGTTTGGTTACATTCACTTCAATATCCTCAGCACTTGCGCCAGGATAGAATGTAATTACGCTAATTGAAGGGATTTCCATTTCGGGCATTAAATCAATAGGTATGTAAAATATTGAGTAAATGCCCATTACGATTACCCCAACGAAAATCATCAGGGTAGTTATCGGATTTTTTACGGCTGAACTGTAAAGGCTCATACTAAGTCGAATTAAGAATTACTTTTTAATCACGGGTTGACCATCGGCAACAATGGTTTGTCCCTCAACTATAATCTCCTCACCAACAGATAGCCCCTTAATAATTTCTACCTTATCGTCGAACACATCACCTTGCTCTATGGTCCTACGGATGGCTTTCCCGTTATTGTAAACAAACACATATCGTTCATTGGTTCCCGATTGTTTTAGAAGCACAAACGCTGGCACAAGCAGTGCATCACCCACACCCACATTTATGTAGGCAGTGGCAAACATTCCTGGCCGAAGCATCATATCGGGATTTGGCACTACCACCTCAATGGTAAAGGTTTTGGTCATATTATCAATGGTAGGGTAAACTTTCTCTACTATGCCTGTAAACTCCTTATCGGGGTAAAGTTCGGTTTTAACAGCGACCTTCATGCCGGGTTTCACAGTATTTAAATAGGTTGATGATACCCCAACCAGAAGCTTAAGCTTATCGAGCTGCATGATTGATACCACGGCAGGCTTCCCTACGCCGGGAGCAGGTGACATGGTAAACAACTCCCCATCGTTAATGTATTTACCAGTAATAATTCCGTTAATAGGCGATTTTAACGAGGTATTATCGTCAAGAAACTCAAGGTTTGTTTTGGCAATATCGTACTGCATCTTAACGGCATCGTACTGCTGTTGTGGTATTGCTCCTACTTTTAGCAACGAATCTACACGTTGCAGGTCAATTTTAAGTTTTTCAAACTGGATTTTAGCTTGCTGATAGGTTGTGCGATCGAGCATGGCTACAATATCGCCAGCTTTTACCCTATCGCCCACATCAACCAAAACCTTCTCCACCCTTCCTGCAGTTGCTGGCGCCAGGTGATTTTCCTTGTAGGCCTGAATGGTTGCAGGATACCTAAGCTGGCGATTGATGCTAACAGGTTGAACAACCTGAGTAACTACTTTTACTTCGGTTGCAGTGGTAGCAGGTTGATTTACCTCTGCCCTATTTCCCTGACACGAGGCAAGTAAAACTACCACAGAGGCAAGCGTAATTGCTTTAAAGCCATTAATTGTTCTCATAGTAACAGTGTATTTTGCGTTATATTTTTTACTTTTAAAATGATTCACCAATAATTTTTTCGTAATCGGTTTTAGCCACAAGGTACTCCAATTGTGCCTGGATTAGGTTTAATTTAGCCTGAAGCATGGCATTTTCAGCATCGTTCAGTTCTAAAAGCGTGGCTTGTCCGGTATTATAACGGGTTTGAGCAATAGAATACCCCTTTTGAGCCAGCTCCACGTTACCCTTTGTAGCATTTACCTTTTTTACGGCTGTATTCACTGCATTTGCTGCATTCTGAAGTTGAACTGCAAGGTTATTTCTGGTGAATTGGGTTTGCAGATCGAGTTGCTGCTGGCTTACACGAACTTGGTTTAGCTGCTTACGAACCGAAAAACCGCTAAAAATTGGAATATTAAGCTGTAAGCCAACCATCGATGTAGGAATCCAATTGTAATCGCTAAAATTGAAATTGTTAGCTTGGGTTTGGTACTGATAGTTACCAATAGCCACCAGGGAAGGATAATTTGAGCCTTTCACCATCCTCTCCTGAATGGTAAGCATTTGCCGGGTTAATGCTAACTGCTTGAGGGTGGAATTGCTGTCAAACCAACTTGAATCAGCTATAACCAACTCGTCGAAATTATAGTTCAATAGTTCATTTTCATCCAGCTTAACTGGGGTATTAACATCGATATTGAGTAAAACCTTAAGTATATTCAATAGGTTGCTGTAAGCATTGGCAGTTTGAACCAAATTGGGATAGATATTATCAACCTGAACCTTAATTCGGATAAGGTCATAATCCGATACCATCCCATTAGCATTAAGCTCTTGAATATTACTAAGATTGACGAGGGCATTCTGGTAGCTTTGATTAATTACATCATTGGTTTTGCGAAGCAACAAAACATTGTAGTACGTGGTTTTGATACTGGCAGCCAGGTTTATTTTATTCTCCCTGACCTTTTCAGCGCTAATTTCGGCATCTTTACGCCCCAGCTTAATCGATTCAAAAACATTGTAAATGAATACCGGCACTGAACCGCTTACTCCACCTGTGTAGCTGTTGTCGGAACCAACTGTTAGAGTAGTCCCAAAGGGTGAGCCTTCAGGCATGAATATAACCGGTAACTTGAGATTTCGGGTGTAACTTGCCGATGCCTTAATGGAAGGGTAAAGGGCAGCCATGTACTCCTGTACCTTTTCCTGTTTTTTTTGTAGCTCCAACTCCGAAACCTTTTGCATCAGGTTTTGCTCAATGGCAAGGTCAACCGCCTGCTTTACGGTTAAATGCAAAGTATCAGTTTTTTGTTGCCCAATTGCTAAACTCGCTGTAAGGACAAAAAACATCAAGGTAAAAATTGTTATTAGGTTACGCATAGAACTAACATTTTAAGTTATTATACAATTGGTTTATGCTTATTATAGTAGTAATCAATCATTTCAATTCCTTTAGTAGTAGCAAGCCCTCTGATAAAGGTTATTGAAATGTGCTCAAAAACTTCGGTAAACGGGAAATTTGCCAAAAAGGGGGTTTCGTTATCAGTCTTGTAGAGTAGCTTGAATATTTCTAAAACGATGTTTGACACAATTCGGGAGTTAACTTCTTGCCTGAAAATGCCATCGTTCTTACCTAATTCAATAAACTTAAGCATCTTATCTTGTATGAGATTGTCGAACTCAGCTTCCTCCTTGCATATAGTTTTTGGGTAGAGCCGTTTGAGATCAAACATGAAAATGGGATTTATGGTACGCAGCTGGTTTATGTGGGCCCACATAAACAAAATGTACGTTTCAAGGTAATGCGTGCTTGCACTGGTAATTTGGTCAGCCAGGGCTTGTCTATTTTTATTTTGGAGTTGCACGCATGCCTCAACTATCTGATCCTTATTTTCAAAATTTTCATAGATGGTACGCTTTGACATTCCCAGGTGCTCAGCCAGCATATCCATGGTAACACCACGAATACCCATTCTCTTGAATAGGCTTAAAGCACCCTCTACTATTTGCTCTTTAGTCGTCATTAAACATTTTAAACTAAGAATGTTTACATCGGCAAATATCGAGTTGAAAACTTTAAAAACCAAAATAGTTTTGTTAATTAACCTAAACGGTTTAGTTAATTTTATTTAATTATCTCTTCCTAATTTGCCTTAACGGGTATTAAATCCGCATATGTGAAATGCAAACCAATGCCTAAAGAATAGAGATTAGCAAAAATCATGTATTTTTGCAAGTTGCAAAAAATGAGATAATACAATGGCATTATACGAAGAACTTAGCGAACAGGAGATAATCCGTCGCCAATCGCTTGAGGAGATGCGCAAGTTGGGAATTGAACCCTACCCTGCCGCTCTGTTCCCTGTAACCCACAGCACTGCCGATATTCTGTCCGATTTTGAAAACATGCGAGCAAAACAGGCAGTGGTTTGCATTGCTGGTCGAATCATGGCCCGCCGTATAATGGGAAATGCGTCATTTTTTGAACTTCAGGACGAAAAGGGAAAAATTCAGGTTTACGTTAAACGTGACGATATTTGTCCGGGCGACGACAAAACCCTCTATAATACCGTTTTCAAAAAGTTACTCGATATAGGTGATATAGTTGGGATAAAGGGTTATGTGTTCCGCACCAATATGGGCGAAGAATCGGTGCATACTATGGAACTCCGGGTTCTATCCAAATCGCTGAGGCCACTACCCATTGTTAAGGAAAAGGACGGGAAAGTATTTGATGCGGTTACCGACCCTGAATTCCGTTACCGCCAGCGCTATGTCGATTTAATTGTGAATCCCGGTGTACGAGATATTTTCCGTAAGCGTGCCACCATTATCAATACCATGCGCGATTTCTTTAACTCCCATGGATACCTTGAGGTTGAAACGCCAATACTACAACCCATACCAGGTGGGGCTGCCGCCCGACCGTTTGTTACCCACCATAACGCTCTCGATATACCGTTATACCTCCGGATTGCAAACGAACTTTACCTGAAAAGGTTAATTGTAGGTGGATTTAATGGGGTTTACGAGTTTTCCAAAGATTTCCGTAACGAGGGTATGGACCGCACCCATAACCCGGAATTTACCGTTATGGAAATTTATGTGGCCTACAAGGACTACTTCTGGATGATGGATTTCACCGAGGAGATGCTTGAGCGCGTGGCCATTGCCATTCACGGCACCACTAAGGTCACCTTTGGCGATGTGGTGATTGACTTTAAACGCCCATACCGACGCATGACCATGACCGATACTATCAAAGAATATGCAGGGGTTGATATCACCGGAAAAAATGAGAATGAGCTAAGGGCTATATGCCAGCAGCTCGAGGTTGAGGTTGATGAAACCATGGGTAAGGGCAAGCTGATTGATGCCATATTTGGTGAAAAATGCGAGGAGCACCTTGTGCAGCCAACCTTCATCATGGATTACCCCATTGAAATGTCGCCGCTTTGCAAGCGCCACCGCAACAATCCGGAGCTCACCGAGCGTTTTGAACTTTTTGTTGCCGGCAAGGAACTTTGTAACGCCTACAGCGAGCTGAACGACCCCATCGACCAGCTGGAGCGCTTTCAGGAACAGCTACGCCTTAGCGAACGAGGCGACAATGAGGCCATGTACATTGATATGGATTTTGTCCGCGCACTGGAATACGGTATGCCCACTTGTTCAGGGATGGGTATTGGCATCGACCGCCTTACCATGTTCATGACCAACCAGCAATCCATACAGGATGTGCTGTTCTTCCCCCAGATGCGCCCCGAAAAAAAGCCCCAGAAGGATTCCGTTGAGGCTTACGCCCAAAAGGGCATACCAGCCGACTGGGTACCAGTACTGCAAAAAATGGGATTTAATACAGTGGCTGCCCTGAATGGGAATCCTGCAGGAAAACTTTTCAACGACCTTTGTGGCTATAACAAAAAGAATAAACTCGGACTACCAAACCCAACCATAGATGATGTGAAACGTTGGGTGGAGTAAAGCATCACCACGAAATTTTGCGGTTATTTTTTGATATGCAAAGAAGGTTCAAAGTTTAAGAGATTCCAGATTCCAGATTCCAGATNNTTCAAAATATATCAACCATCAACCAACAACTGTCAACTATTTTTCCGAACAACAAACAACTAACAACGAACAACGTACGACCGTCAACCATCATCAGGTTGGTGGTGGCTAACTGCGCTCTTTCCTTTTTTCAACCTCACGGAACACCCGCAGGAAGTTCTCACCCCATATTTTACGTATATCGTTTTCGGAATAGCCTCTACGCAGCAGTTCCATGGTTATGCGGTACATCTGCGAGGCATCGTTGCAACCGTCAACCCCGCCACCCCCATCAAAATCGGTTCCAATGCCTACATGATCGATTCCCATAACCTTAACCATGTGGTCGATGTGGTCAACCACATCGGCTACGGTAGCCAGCTTAGCCGGATATATTTCCTCAAACTTGTACCATTCGGTTGTGGCTTGTTTTTCTTGCTCAGGCAAAAGACCCTGAAAGTTGTTCCATTTCTTACGTAAAACGCGGAAAGCGCTATCGCGCGCAGGGTTAGGTTCACTTTTCTTAACATAATCGCTCAGAATGCACATTTGAACCACTCCCCCATTCTTTGCAATAGTTCGGAGCATATCGTCGGTCAAATTGCGGGGGTTATCGCAAATAGCCCGGGCACAGCTGTGCGATGCAATTACGGGAGCATTTGAAACTTCTAAAACATCGTAAAAGGCTTTATCCGAAATATGCGATACATCTACCATCATACCAATACGGTTCATCTCGGAAACCACATTGCGTCCAAAATCGCTTAACCCATTATGCTTTGGCCCTTCGGGGTCGGTTGATGAATCGCATATCTGGTTGTTGCGGGTATGGCACAAGGTAACGTAGCGTGCACCCAACTCATAAAATACCTTGAGTTGACTAATGTCTTCACCAATAGGGTAACCATTTTCTACCCCAATGTATATTGCGCGTTTACCTTCCTGTTTCAACCGGTAAACATCATCGGGGGTTGTGGCTATGGAAGCACGCGTAGGATAGCGTTTCACAGTGGTGTGGATGGCGTTAAAAATCTCCATGGCCTTAGCATTAACCTTGGCATACATATCGGGAGTGCACTCACGTTGACCAATGAATACTGCAAAAAAGACAGCATCTAATCCGCCTTGTTCCATTTTGGCTAAATCGACCTTGCTGCCAATGGAAGTGTTATTCTCACCCGAAAAATCGAATCCTGAACGAAGAAAATTCAATGGCGTGTCGGTATGGGTATCGATTGTTACCATTTTTGAATGAAGCGCTTTGGCGCGTTCCTCCAGCTTGATATCGTCGGTTAACGAACGACTACCGCACCCAACCAGCACGACTGCAACCATCAAGGGGAAATATCTTTTCATATTCTGTTTTTCATAATTGACGCAGTAACACCAGCAATAGTTTAACGGGGCAGTTTTTAAAAAACCGAGAGGCAACCAGAATGCTGACTCCTGATTTATTTTTACTATCCTTGATCTTCAAAAGTATAATCGGTTATGTTGAAACGCTCCAGAATCGATTTATCGTTAATTTCCTTTGATAACGAGTTTATTGTTTCAGCAGGTACTTGAAAAAGGTCAAGAATAAGAAGCCCGTCGAGGGAATTATTAAACTTAGGATCGACATTGAAGCCAATAATCTTTCCATTCAATTTTATGTACTTTTTTAAAAGTATAGGCATGTGGTACTTGTAGGGTTCAACTTCATGGATAAACCTGTCGAGTTTGCTAAGGTCGTTGCTATTATTGAAAATGATATTGTACTCTTCCTCCTTAATAGGTACCCTAAATTTGTTACGCGATTTTATGAATCGGGCAAAATCATGGTCGAAGTAGTTCGATTTCATGAAGCTAATGATAACCCCTTTGGAGTAATCGGAAAAGCGATTTGATATGCTTACAGGGCCAATCAGGTAACGATATTCGGGGTTTTTAATCAGGAAGTAAAGGATACCCTTCCAGAGTAGAAACAGTGGCAACGGTTTACGCTGGTAGTCGGGAATGATAAACGAACGCCCCAGTTCGATACTTTGCTCAAGGATTGGTGTGAAAGCCTTATTGATTTTGAAAAGAGTTTGTATGTAAAACCCTTCAATGCCGTACTTTTTAATAATTTCTTTTCCTTTTCCTGCCCGGTAGGCGCCAACAATGCGCTTTTCATCCTCATCCCAGATAAAAAGTTGCCAGTAGTAAAGGTCAAACTCATCCACATCAATTTTACGATTGGTACCTTCACCCACATCACGAAAGGTAATTTCGCGCAAGCGACCAATCTCAGTCATCAGGTTAGGCATTTCCACCGACGGGGCACATATTACGGCAAAGTTCTTACTTCGGAAAAGCAAGTAGTTTTCCATGAGCTTGGAAACCTCCTCCTCAACCACATCCTGTAGAACAGGCGGAATTACTGGTTCAGGTTCAGAGTCCGATTTCAGCTTATACTGGAAAAATTTATCAACATCGATGGCCGAGCCCAAGGAGTAGGTTTTCACCCTAAGGAAACGACTGTACTTTTCAATATCAGAGTAGTTGTCCTGCTCCTCAACGCTAATGGGGTAGCCTATACGCACCCTGATGGTTTGATTCTTTTTATTGAGCAGTTCCGAGGGTAACTTGGCGGTTCGGAGCAATGGATGGATAAGGCCAAGCAGGTGGAACAAGCGACTATTCTCGCCCTGAAAGTATATGGGCACCACAGGAACACGGGCATTCTTGATGAACTTTATTATCGATTTCTGCCAGTGCTTATCGGTAATACCGGTTTCATCAACATTATCGTAATAGGTTGATACCTCACCGGCAGGAAAAATCCCAAGGGCACCTCCATTCGCAAGGTGAGTATAAGCGGCTTTTAAGCCGCTAATATTTAAACTCTTCGAATGGCCACCATTATCGAAGGGATCCACGGCAAACGCATAACTTTCTATTTGAGGTATTCGTTTTATCAGAAAAGTGGAAAGTGTCTTTATGTCGTGGCGTTTCTGATCGAGCATTAGCTTAAGCAGTATAATGCCATCAATGCCCCCAAAGGGATGATTTGATACCGAGATGAACGCACCTTTTTTTGGAATACGTCTCAACTCCTCGGGGTTAATCTCATACTTTACCTCCAGTAGGTCAAGAGCTGCATTTAGAAAATCTAAGCCCTGCAGGTTTGCCACGTTTGCATACTTCTTATTGAGCTCATTAAACCTTAAAATGTACATGAGCAGGCGAGCAAAACCATCACCGATTATTGGCCCAAGTTTAACAGCCTTCTTTATCTCATCAACATTTACAATTTTATCCTTCTCTTTTGTCATCAAAATAGAGTTTTGTTAAGCCATGCTTTACTATTTCCACCACAAGCAAAGGTACAAAAAAATGCTAAAAAATCTTTTCTCTACCTTAACTTTAACATCCTTACACCAAATGGTTTTGAAAAGTGTATTAACTTTGTATATGTCAAATGAAAATTTATAATAACCTAAATATAGAAGATCATGAAGAAACTATCGTTAATTATTGGACTGGTGACCATAAGCCTGTGGGGTTTAGCACAGCGTAACCTTGTTAGGCCCGATGATGTTAAGGCATTTTTGGCTTCAACAACCTATGTGGTACTCGAGAACAATCCTACCTCGCAGTATAACATGGAAATTCGCGAAGCCGTTGAACGATCGTGGAAAATTACACCATACAAGTTTATTACCGCCAAGGAGTTCAACGATATGCGAAAGGATATCGACAAATCGTTTCTGGTGCTCATTCAAATGCGTATCGATAATGATAAAGTAGTGCCCACCTACAATTTCTTGAGCGTATCGATGGGCGCTGCCGTTACCAAAATTACCGATATGCCCGATATATGCTCTGTACCGCTAAGCTATAAAGATTTACCCGAAGACACATACACCTATAAGCTTGAGGGGTTGATCCGGTTCATGCAGAATTACATTACCGCCATTAATGAAAACCCAAAACTCATTAAAAAGGACGCTTTTATGTTCTACAACAAGAACATGAAACAGGTGAAAAATAAGGAGTTATGGGTAACCGAAACCGACCTTGAAAAAACCGTTCGCCCACTGGCTGAAATCCGTAAGGTTTACAAGCACAACATCAAGGTTGTAAACCCCGAGGATATCCAGAAGGCTATTCAGGAGAAGAATACGAATGTTCTATACATGCACAAGGTTGGCCCTGAAGGAAGCCGCCTGCAGTGGCGCGTTTGGAAAATGATACTGGGCGCCGGCGATGATCAGCTTTACTACTACAACATGCACACTATCTCCAAATCGCAGGGCGATGGATTCCTATCAAAGGATTTCGCTAAAATAAACAAGTAGAGCAATTTTAAAAGTATTTTACTACCGCCGTCGGGAAATTACCTGTCGGCGGTTATTTTTGCAGCTGAAAATATAAAAATAATGGCCGACGAAAAGATTATTTTTTCCATGGTGGGGGTAAGCAAAACATTTCCCCCACACAAAAATGTGCTGAACAATATCTACCTATCGTTTTTCTATGGTGCTAAGATTGGCATCATAGGGTTGAACGGGTCAGGGAAATCAACTTTGATGAAAATTATTGCTGGTATTGAAAAATCGTTTGAAGGTGAAGTGGTGTTTTCGCCTGGCTACACGGTGGGATACCTGGAGCAAGAACCTCACCTTGACAATAGCAAAACTGTTCGGCAAATTGTTGAAGAAGGCGTTCAGGAAGTGGTTGACCTGCTCAAGGAGTACGAAAAGGTAAACGCCCGCTTTGCCGAACCCCTGAGCGACCATGAAATGAATAAGCTGATTGAACGGCAGGGTGAGCTAACCGAAAAGCTCGATCACCTGGATGCATGGAACCTTGACTCCAAGCTGGAACGAGCCATGGATGCTCTCCGTTGTCCCGATGGTAATACCCCCGTTAAGGTGCTTTCCGGGGGTGAACGACGACGCGTAGCTCTTTGTCGGCTACTCCTCCAGCAACCCGATGTGCTGCTCCTGGATGAGCCCACCAACCACCTGGATGCCGAATCGATTCAATGGCTCGAGATGCACCTGCAACAGTATAAGGGGACAGTAATTGCCATTACCCACGACCGCTACTTCCTCGATAACGTGGCAGGATGGATT
This sequence comes from Bacteroidales bacterium UBA4073, assembly GCA_002383425.1. Lineage (GTDB taxonomy): Bacteria > Bacteroidota > Bacteroidia > Bacteroidales > Tenuifilaceae > Tenuifilum. Next base: position 16,784 of record DFYV01000115.1, read on the forward strand.
CTGGAACTCGACCGTGGCGAGGGTATTCCATGGAAAGGGAATTACTCCTCGTGGCTTGAACAAAAATCGGCTCGGCTTGCACAAGAGGAAAAACAGGAAAGCAAACGCCGTAAAACCCTTGAACATGAGCTGGAATGGGTTCGCATGTCGCCAAAAGCGCGTCGGGCCAAATCAAAAGCTCGCCTTTCAGCCTACGATAAGCTGCTGAACGAGGATACGAAGCAAAAGGAAGAAAAACTGGAAATTTTCATCCCAAACGGCCCACGCCTTGGCGATTTGGTTATTGAAGCCAACAATGTTTCAAAGGCATACGACAATAAGCTGCTTTTTGAAAGCCTCTCGTTCAAACTGCCCCCCAATGGCATTGTAGGTATAATTGGCCCTAACGGCGCAGGTAAAACCACCCTATTCCGGTTAATTATGGGTCTCGAAAAACCCGATACCGGTGATTTCCGAATAGGGGAAACCGTTAAGCTGGCTTACGTTGACCAACAGCACAAATCCATTGACCCCAATAAAACCGTTTTTGAGGTTATTTCAGGAGGCGCCGACAACGTTATGCTGGGTGGTCGACAAGTTAATGCCCGTGCCTATGTGGCACGCTTCAACTTTTCAGGTGCCGACCAGGAGAAGAAATGTGGTATGCTTTCAGGTGGCGAACGCAACAGGTTACACCTTGCCCTTGCCCTTAAGGAAGAAGGCAACGTTATACTGCTCGACGAGCCCACCAACGATATTGATGTTAATACCCTACGCGCCCTTGAGGAAGGCCTGGAAAACTTTGCCGGCTGCGCCGTAGTAATTTCACACGACCGTTGGTTCCTCGACCGCATTGCAACCCATATTCTTGCCTTTGAAGGTAACTCCCAGGTTTACTTCTTTGAAGGTTCGTACTCGGAGTATGAGGAAAATAAGAAGAACCGACTTGGCGACAATACTCCACATAGAATTAAGTATCGTAAACTAATGGAATAGATGAAATGCCAGCGAAATTTGCTGGCAGTTTTATTTAAAGCCTTGAATATCATTTTTAGGTTGATTTTCTCGTGCAACTGTATGCATACTAAATCAACTCATGCCGACGTACTTTCATGTAATCTCTTTTTTTACAAAGACTCAGGAATTGCTATTTTTGTGTTTCAGATGAACAGTACTTGTTCTAATGTTCAACCCCTTCGGGGTTGATGTTTTGTGTTGTCATGGTTTTCCCACCGATTACATCGGGGGTTATTGATGTTTGACCCTTCGGGTCAAATAGCATTATAAAAAGTTTATAGGCAAAAGGCACATAAGACGTGAAACGTTAAACGTGAAACGTGAGAAGTGAAATGTGAGACGTGAGACGTGAGACGTTTAACGATGGTTGTTCGTTGTTCGTTGTTCGTTGTTCGTTGTTCGGAAGAATAGTTGACGGTTGATGGTTGATTGTTGTTCGTTGCTCGTTGTTCGGAAAAAGGAATCTTTAATTCGTAAT
>DFYV01000171.1 GCA_002383425.1 Bacteroidales bacterium UBA4073
ATATAAGTTACACCGATAATGAGTACTATCATAAAAATACTAACAACCATATCATTGATTTTTGTTACGGGTATTGTTTGTGCCCAAAAGTTTTATGAGGCCGAAAATATCGAAAATGCCCAGGTAAAATTCTATATTGCCAGTAGCCCCGAGAAAGCTGACCTGCACTTCTGTATCATATACGACGCCAAGGAAATAAACAAACCTGGCGTGATGATGGAAGTTGAAACTCCCAAGGAGGCTGATATTATCATCATTTTTGTTGACGATGAAAAGGATGCCGACATCAAAGTTTGGCTTGTTGAAACTCCTGCAGAAGTGAAGTGGGTTAACGAGGCAAAAAAGCAGCTGCTTTCCGTTGGCGGTTTAAAGTAACCCTACTCTACTCCTTTCGTATTGGTTGTTATACAAATATGGGTTACCTTTGTAATTAAAACGTAACCCATGAGCAGCGCATCCCGATACGACCAGCGTGGAGTTTCAGCCTCAAAGGATGATGTACATAAAGCTATCAGCAACCTCGATAAAGGGTTATTCCCTAAAGCTTTCTGCAAGATTGTTCCCGATTACCTGACAGGTGACCCCGATTACTGTCTGGTCATGCATGCCGATGGGGCTGGCACCAAATCGTCGCTGGCATACATTTACTGGCGCGAAACGGGCGACATGTCGGTTTGGAAAGGAATTGCGCAGGATGCCATTGTAATGAACATCGACGACCTGCTCTGTGTAGGGATTACAAACAACATACTGCTATCATCAACTATTGGCCGAAACAAAAACCTTATCCCTGGCGAGGTGATACAGGCCATTATTGAAGGTACTGAAGAGTTTTGTCAAACCATGCGGGACATGGGCATCAACATTGTGCTTACCGGCGGCGAAACCGCCGATGTGGGCGACTTGGTTCGTACTGTTATAGTTGATTCAACCGTTACTGCCCGTATTAAACGGAATCAGGTAATATCGAACGGCAACATCCAGGATGGCGATGTAATTATTGGCCTATCCTCATTCGGCCAAGCCAAATATGAAAAGGAATATAACGGCGGAATGGGCAGTAATGGCTTAACATCGGCACGCCACGATGTTTTTGGGCATTACCTTGCCAAAAAATACCCTGAAAGCTACAACCCGCAAGTTCCTGATAATTTAGCTTACAGTGGAAAACTAAAGCTCGACGAGCTTATTGAAGAAACCGGGCTTACCGCTGGCAAACTTGTGCTTTCGCCTACCAGAACCTACGCCCCCATTATAAAAGTAGTTCTGGAAAACTACCGTCCTGTCATTCACGGCATGGTGCACTGCTCAGGAGGTGCACAAACCAAGGTGATGAATTTTGTAAAGAATCTTCATATTGTCAAGGATAACCTATTCCCGGTTCCACCGCTTTTCAGGTTAATACAGGAGCAATCGAACACACCCTGGCACGAAATGTACAAGGTATTCAACATGGGCCATCGGTTCGAAATCTATGTTTACCCCGAATTTGCTGACGATATCATTGCCATAGCTAAGGAATTTAACGTTGATGCTCAGGTTATTGGATACTGCACCGAGGCTTCTTCGAACAAGTTAACCATCAGGTCGCCTTTGGGAGAGTTTAAGTACTAACACGTAAACATTTTTTTGATTACCTTTGCGCCAATAATTTAAAAATATGGCCGACTTTACAATACTACGCAAGCTTGAAGGAATTAGGCATAAATTTGAAGAAATTGGGCAGCAAATAACCGACCCGGCTGTAATGGCCGATATGAAAAAGTATGTTACACTTAACAAGGAGTACAAACAGTTAGAGCCCATTGTTGATGGTTACGAACAATACAAAAACGTACTGAGTAACATAGAGTCATCGAGGCAGATATTGGCCAGCGAAAAGGATGAAGAGTTGCGTGAAATGGCCAAAATGGAACTGGAAACGCTTACCCAGCAACAGGAAAAACTCGAAGAAGAGATAAAAATTCTTCTACTCCCTGCCGATCCACAAGATTCAAAAAACGCAGTTATGGAAATCCGAGCCGGAACCGGAGGCGATGAAGCAAGCATTTTTGCTGGCGATCTCTTCCGAATGTACACCAAATTTTTTGAAAAGAAGGGTTGGAAGTATGAGGTTACCAGTTTCTCGGAGGGAACAGCTGGCGGTTATAAGGAAATCATACTGAATGTTACCGGGAATAGCGTTTACGGAATACTTAAGTATGAGTCGGGAGTTCATCGGGTACAACGGGTTCCGCAAACCGAAACGCAAGGTCGGGTGCACACTTCGGCAGCAACCGTTGCCGTTCTCCCCGAGGCCGATGAATTTGATATCGAGCTAAAGATGGAAGATATTCGCAAGGACACCTTCTGTTCCAGCGGCCCTGGCGGGCAAAGCGTAAACACCACCTACTCGGCCATTAGACTTACTCACATACCAACCGGTATTGTAGTGCAGTGCCAGGACCAAAAATCGCAAATCAAGAATCTTGAAAAGGCACTGGCGGAATTACGTACCCGTATCTATAACATGGAATACCAAAAGTACCTCGATGACATTGCCTCCAAACGGAAAACGATGGTCTCCACTGGCGACCGTTCCGCCAAAATACGCACCTACAATTACCCACAGGGCCGCGTAACCGATCACCGAATCAACCTTACCCTTTACAACCTATCGGCCATTATGGATGGCGATTTGCAGGAAATTATCGACAAACTCCAGCTTGCTGAAAATGCTGAAAGGCTTAAGGCCTCAGCTATCGAAGAGTAAAACACAACCGCCTATGACAGCCCAAGAACTATTTGAAAACATCAAGAAGAAACGGAGTTTCCTTTGTGTAGGGCTCGATACTGAGCTCACCAAAATACCTGAGCATCTACTTAGCAAGGATGATCCAATGTTTGAGTTCAACCGAAAAATTATTGAGGCTACCCACGATTTAGCCATTGCATTTAAGCTAAATCTGGCATTCTACGAGGTTCATGGTGCAGCGGGCTGGAATAGTTTGTTTAAAACGGTTAAGTACCTAAAGACCCATCACCCTGAAATTCTTGTAATAGCCGATGCCAAACGTGGCGATATAGCAAGTACTGCCCGTATGTACGCCAAAGCATACTTTCACAGCTTGGGGTGCGATGCAGTTACTGTTTCGCCATACCTTGGGCAGGACTCCGTGGTACCCTACCTGAAGTACGACGGGAAGTGGACTATACTCCTGGCAATTACATCAAACGAAAGTTTTAGCGATTTTCAGCTGCTTGAAAATAAACAAACAGGCCATTTTTTGTTTGAAGACGTAATCCTAAAATCGATACACTGGGGCAGCGATGCCAACATGATGTTTGTTGTTGGCGCTACACATCCGGAACACTTTGCCACTGTGCGTAAGCACGCACCCCATCACTTCCTGCTTGTTCCCGGCATTGGCGAACAGGGCGGAAGCCTTCAAAATGTTGCCGAAAACGGCATGAACCAGCACTGTGGACTTATTGTAAACTCTTCGCGCGGAATAATTTATGCCGATATAACCGGAAACTTCACATCCGAAGCCCGTAAACGCGCCCTTAGACTTCAACAGGAGATGGAATTCTTGCTTAAACAAAAAGGCTTAATTTAATCATTACTGCTCAATTACCTTCCTGCCAAACCACGACCAAAACTTCAGGTGAAACGCCTCACCTGCCTCACCTGAATACATGTCAAGGTAGGTTAGCCTTGATGGCTGGTTGGGTATAAAACGTAAAAATTCATCGCTGCTGTACAAAAGTATAGGTTCAGGATGAAACTGAACCCCAATCACATTGGGGTACCTGGCATGAGCAATAGCCTCAACCACCTTCCCATCGACCGAGGTGGCCAGTACTCTCACATTCTTTCCTAACTTTTTCACCCCTTGATGATGGCTGCTTAGCACCCAGGGTTGGCCCTGGCAAATGGACTTTAAGGGTTCACCGGTAATAATAATTTGATGAAAATTTCCCCATAGTAACTTATCGTCCAATGCGTAGTTGGCGTTATAGTTCCGATGCACATTATTGGTTTGCAGCATCATAATATCTTCAACATCTCCAATGCCATAAAGTTCGGTTGGTATATCCTGGATTAAAGTTCCCCCAGCAGCAACATTCATGGTTTGCATGCCAAGGCAAATGCCTAACACTGGCATTAAGGGTTTTGCCTCCAACAAGGGTTGAAATAAGGTATCTTTTAAACCACCTATTAGGTGAAACATAAACGAAATCTCAAAGTAATGGCGCACTGGATCGGTGATTTGGGTTAATAGCGATGTTTTTTCGTCATAGATCGATGGTGGAATATCAGACCCTCCTGTAAAAATAATGCCATCGCTAACCTTTGTAAGCTTTGAAAAAATACTGGTGCACTCATTTACCCTGTAAATACTGCTTTCGGTTATAGGCTCATTAACTGGCAACAGCCTGAAATTCATCAATTTATTCTTTTTAATATATTCCACCGATCTTGAGTAATCGTATTCTTCAGCAGTATGGTAAACACCTATAACCTCTACAACGGAAGGGATGGGCAATATCTTGTTTTCGATCAGGTAGCTAAATGTTTTTATGTTGCTCTCGGTTGGGTGCAACAGCACGAGTATTCTGTCATTTTTCCCGATATCGTCTATCCCAATGACAATATCGCCTAAATCTTTACTGCATGAGTAAATGGCTAATACAGCAAAAGAAATCAGAAGTAAAATGTTATACCTGTTTCTCATAACGTAAAGGTTAAATTACTAGAACCTGAAGCCAATGTTGAAAAAGAAAGTACTTGGAAAAACATTAGCATCATCTACTATCGACATCAAATTTAACTGTTGAATTAGCTGAAAGCTAATGTTCATTGCGCTAAAACCTACACCAAGTTGAACCCCAAAATTCTCCTTTCGGATATTGCCATTTAGGTCAAAGCTACCATCACCAATTTTTCCAGCAAAGCGGTAGGAGTAATAACCACCACCAATTAAATGGCTGTTTATGCCAAATGGCTGCATATTTTTACCACCAGGATACCAAAGGAAACCTGCAGGAACAATTACCGTGTGATCTCTAAAACGACCATATTCATGCTCGGTTCCGGTTGTTTGGTAAAGGACTCCAACCTGAAAATCGAGTGACCGGGAAAGTGTGATCGCCGAAGAAAATCCTGCATTTAAGGAAAACCCTTTTTTTGAGTTGTAGAACTCATCCCTGTACTGATGGTAAGTATTCCCAAAACCTATCTGATACCCAAATGCAAACCGTTCTTTACCGGATGTTTTCATGGCGAATTGGGCATCGGGCTTAACAACATCGTTAGTGGCAAGGTGCATGGTTGCATCGGCCACAAAACTGGCTATTTGCGCCATACCCTCATAGTCAAGCTTATCGGCATCGTCTTCGGGTTTGTGGTAAGGCGAGACAGTTGAAGTAAACACATGTACAGCGGGAATTCCAACGCTTCCAAAAGGGTATGTGTCGGTTCGCAGCTCAACCTTACGCCCCGATTTCTTCACCTTAATACTATACTTATCAGCCAGCTGGGTGAAAAATTCATCGCCATGGCTAAGGGTTTTGTTACCTACAAGATCGATCCCCCCGTACTTTTGCAGCATTCCAACCATATCGAGACCAAACATAAACTTAATGCTATCGATAGGTAAAACACGCTGGCTAACCAGGTATGTTGAACCAACCAACCCAACCTCCTCGCCATCGAAGGCAACAATAATAACCGAGCGCTTTAACCGCTCCTTGTTTTTCACCAACCATCGCCCAATCTCAATTACCGATGCAACCCCCGAGGCGTTATCGTCGGCCCCGTTATAAACAACTCTTTCTCCGTTTACCATTTTATATGCCAAATGGTCGTAGTGGGCTCCTATAACAACATATTCCTTTTTAAGGACAGGGTCAGCCCCCTCAACCCAGCCAATTATATTTGCCCCTTCGGTTTTAATCATCATGCCGGAACTAATAAAGGGATGAACATACCTGCCTTGCCAAGGGGTGAGCCCCGCCCCTTCGAACTGCTTTGAAATATAGCTTGCAGCCATGCGTCCCCCTTCAGTTCCAAATCCCCTCCCCATCAACGAATCGGACGCAAGCAGGTAAACGTGCTCCTTTAGCATATTTACGTCAATCATCTGGCCCATGCCAAACTGCGATAGCAAAAAATAGCAGCAGGTTATGGCTATTGATTTGAATTTTTTCATTTTTCCAAGGCTTACTTTTATCATGGTAATATTACAAAATATTCTAAAACGATATTCCTTTCTTACCTATGAATTCATTTACTGTAGTGCTTTTAGCATAAAACGTTTTATTTAATTTTTATCAATTTGATATTCAGGCTTTTATATATNNGAAATCTGAAATCTGAAATTTTGAACCTTGAACCCCGAACTTTGAACCTTTAACCTTTAACTTTTAACTTTTAACTTTTAACTTTTAACTTTTTTAAATGGAATTTGGCTATTTATACTGGACTCATATATTTTTTTAGGAACAAGTAAAAAAAAAATTCATCAAAATGAACAACGAATTGAACAACACCATACATTTGCACTGAAAATTAAACTTTAATGTTTAACAAACCCAAACATTTCGATTATGAAAAAAACACTTTTACTTGGATTTGCAGCCTTAACAATGGTTGCTATGCTATCGAGCTGCGGCAAAGTGCCTCAGGAAAAGATTGATGCAGCTAATGCCACAATTGATTCGGCAAAGATAGCTGAAGCTGATGTTTACCTTGCTGCTGATTTTGCAGCTGTTCAGGATTCAATGAGCGCTGTAATGGCCGACATTGAAGCTCAAAAATCAAAACTATTCAAGAAATTTGGACCAGCCAGCGAAAAGCTCGATCGAATCCTTGCCATGGCACAAGAGCTAAAGGTTAACGCTGCTGTTAAGAAAGAGGAAGTTAAGAAGGAAGTAGAAGGTCTTATGACTGAAGTTGCCACCTTAATGGAAGACAATGGCAAACTTATGAAAAAAGCTCCACGCGGCAAGGAAGGCGCAGCAGTTTTAGAACAAATGAAAGCCGAAATGGCTACCATTGAAGCTACTGTTAACGAAGCCAAAGGCCTTTACGATGCTGGCAAGTACATGGATGCTTCCAACAAGATTAAAGCTGCTAAAGAAAGCGCTACCAAGATAAACACCGAACTTAATGAGGCTATTGCCAAGGTTAAAGGCAGATAGTAAAATAAATTACATGCAATATTTTCCCCGGTATTTTTTTACCGGGGATTTTTTGATATTTGCACCAGTATGAAACCTATTTACAAGTATAGCATTATTGGCCTCACAGCCCTGATTGTAGCAGGTGGTTCATTTGCAGCTTTCTACTACTCCATACCCGAACCGCCAGTAGGCGACATTGATTACGCATTGGCATCGCTACAGCAGGCTTCACAGTCGAACGCTAAACGCTACTCCAAACAAAAATACCTTACAGCTAAAGCCTACCTTGACTCTGCCATGAAGCACTGGAATGTTCAAAACAAGCGCTTCATCCTAAAACGCGACTATCATAAGGTATCATACTTCGCAAAGAAATCGGCCGAAATGGCCAAAAGTGCCACAAGCAAATCAAAGGAACTATCCAAAAGTCTTGTTGTTTCAGTTAAAGATAAAATCGACAACCTCACATCTTTAATTTCGAACATGAACGTGCTCTTCCAGAGGCTGCCACTACCCGATGAGTTTCGCAGAAAAATATCGAAAGGCAAAATGCTTATCCATGAGGCAGAGGTAGAATTTGAGAAAGGTGATTATCTTGCATCATCTGAAAAAATCAGGTTGGCCGAGGACTTAATTATGGACTCCTACAAAAAAACGCTCGACGACCTTGAAGATTACTTTAACTCTCAACCTTACTGGAACAAGCTGGTTAAAAGTGCCATTAAAAATACCGCCAGGAACAATTCAAAGGCAATCATTGTGGATAAATTTGCCCGAAAGCTTTACATATACCAAAATGGCACTAAAAAGTATGAATTTGAAGCCGAATTCGGCAAGAACTGGATGGGACGAAAACGTTTGAAAGGCGATAAGGCTACCCCCGAAGGAATTTACCTGGTAAAAAACAAAATTCCTGCCAATAAAACCAAATACTTTAGGGCATTACTGCTAAATTACCCAAACTCCGATGATATAGAAAACTTCAATAAAGAAAAAACGACAGGCCGAATACCACGAAATGCCCAAATTGGTGGGCTTATTGAAATTCATGGCGATGGAGGTAAAGGTACCGACTGGACTGATGGATGTATTGCCCTGACTAACAACGATATGCTTTTAGTTTACAAAATTGTTGAGGTAGGCACACCAGTGGTAATTGTGGGTTCAATAGCCGATTTCAACACCATAGCCATGCGCCTTAACCTAAAACACAGCCAAAAAAAAGGTTAACTTTATGAATAATACCACCAATAGCACTGACTTCAACTCCGAAATAAATCCCAAACTCAAACGGGTTGGTTACTGGTTGCTGCTAATCAACATTATGCTCACAGGCTTTATACTCCTATTTATATACCTTACATACCTTTCGCAACCCTTATCCGAAGCAATTGTACCGAACAGGAAGTTGACCTTTACTGCCGATTCTAACAGTACACAGGAGGTTAGCATCAAAAAACTCAAAAAGGAAGTATCGGCATTAAAGCAGCAGTACCAAAACCTTACTCCTTCGCATTCGTATATTGTAGTAAATACAACCTATAATCGTTTCAAACTGTACAAAAACCGAAAGCAAATCCGCGAAGGTTTCTGCAGCACTGGCAGTTACACACTGCTTAAATCGCACGATAAACGACAGTGGATTTTCCATACCCCAAAAGGCATGTACCGGGTGTTAGGTAAGGTTACCAAGCCGGTTTGGCGACGCCCCGACTGGTCGTTTGTGGAGGAAGGGCTTCCCATTCCATCGGTCAATGACCCATCGCGTTGGGAGGCTGGCGTTTTAGGCGATTACGCCTTGAGCATCGGCGACGGATACCTGATCCATGGAACCATATACAAGCGCTTTTTAGGCATGCCTGTTACACACGGCTGTATAAGGATGAACGATGATGACCTGGAAGCCGTGTACAAAACCCTTGAAATTGGATCGAAAGTTTACATCTACTAAAAAACGTTTGCATGCGAAAACCCGTTAGAATAACACTCTTTATAACTGTTTCACTGGTTTTAATATTAGCTATCATCTACTCTATTTTGAAAATGATAGCATTTCAAAAAGCAATAAGTAATATCGAGAACTATATTACCCAGGAGTTAAGTAAACGAAAAAGAACAGTTGAGTGGGTAAATAATCCGGACTCAACCATCAAAGCTTTACTGGTTAACAAGGCATACTATCAGGCCCTGCTAACCGCATCAAAATCCGACTCCATAATCCTTGCCATTAGCATACCCGATAGTTCGGTTTCGTTGCTGATTAAAGGGGTGGTTGTACACAAAGCTAAAGCAGAGCACGTTAAGCTAAGCCCATTATTTTCGGCAATAAATACTCCTATACTCATTCACGGTTTGTCGATGCCTTTCACAATCGCAAAACAAACCTCAACCATCCCCAAAGTTCCTTTAATGGTAAAAATTGCTCCCCGCGATACATCGGAATACACCCCTGATATTGTTCCGGACACTACCGACCATGCACCCGTAAACTTTATACTGGAGCTTAAGCCTAATATACTGCTTTACTTTTACGAGTCGAACCCGTCGCAATCGTCCGATGGATTTAACCAGTTCAAGTTTGACTTGAGAGAACGTACATGGACAGTAGCTCAGGATATAAAACGCATGGTCAAATTGAGAGCTCCGGTTTACAAGCCCTACATCAGGTTTAGACTCAGCAATAAAGATGCTAAGGCTATATATAGGGCGATTCCTGAACATGGCCAAGTAGTTCTACGGTTGGAATAAAAAAAGAGCTGGCTGTAGAAAAATTCTTTATGTCGGGGTGGGGAGACTCGAACTCCCGGCCTCTACGTCCCGAACGTAGCGCGCTAGCCAACTGCGCCACACCCCGTTAAGCGCTTGCAAAATTACTATAATTTTACTTTCATCGTAATAGTGGTGTTTTGTTTTTGGGATTTTTATAAATTGTGCTCCTAAATGTTTCAGGAATGGACGAATCGCTGTTGCACTTTATGTGGCGCTATCAATCCTTTACCTTTAACGGGCTATGCACTACTAACGGGGAGCCCATCGAAGTGATTGATCCCGGATTATACAACACCAATTCGGGGCCTGATTTCTCGAATGCAAAAGTTCGGATTGGGAAAACCCTGTGGGCGGGGAATGTGGAAATGCACATTAAATCGTCAGAATGGTACTTACATAACCATCACAGCGATAGCGCCTACGATAATGTTATACTACACGTAGTGGTCGAAAATGATCAGGCTGCTGTAACAACAAGAGGAACCTTTGTTCAAACCCTTGTAGTACCGTATCCGTCAGATTTAAGAGAAAGTCACGAAAACCTTATGAAATCGGCCGAATGGATACCATGCGCAAGTAAAATTCGCCATGTCAACCCGCTGCTCATTGATTCCACCATTGACCGTATGCAAGCCGAAAGGCTTGAAACCAAAAGCCAACGCGTAATTGAATTGGTAAACCTATGCAATGGTAGTTGGGAAGAGGCATTTTACCGCGATATCAGCCGATCGTTTGGTTTAAAGAATAACGCCCTCCCCTTTCAGCTACTCGCACAAGCCCTACCATTAAAGATTTTAGCTAAGCATCGAAACAATATACTTCAGATTGAGGCATTGCTATTTGGTCAATCGGGCTTACTTGAGAAAGCAAAACCCGATAGCTTCACTCTCGCCCTAAAAAAGGAGTACGGCTTTTTAAAAGAAAAATATCACCTTACTCCAATTGAGCCCAGCCTTTGGAAGTTCATGCGACTAAGGCCAGCATCGTTCCCCACCGTGCGAATTGCCCTGCTGGCAATGCTTGTACACAAATCATCGAGACTGTTTTCAAAACTTTTGGAAATAGAAACGGTGGAGCAAATAGTTAACCTACTAACAGTAGAGGCATCGGATTACTGGACAAACCATTACATTTTTGGGGAAGAGTCAAAATCGATGAGAAAAAGATTAGGTAATGAAACCGTAAAGTTGATTACTATAAACACGGTAATACCATTCATGTTCAGCTATGGTCGGAGTAGATCAAAAGCCGACATGGAAACTAAAGCTATAACCCTCCTTCAGCAAATGCCACCAGAGAAAAACTCAATAGTTGAAAACTTTGAAAAATTGGGTATAGCTGCTACATCAGCCTTTGACAGCCAGGCTTTAATTCACCTGAAAGCAAATTACTGCGATACACGGAAATGTATTTATTGCCCTATTGGAGTTAGTATTTTACGAAAACAGCTCTAATTTTAACGCATCGTTAAAGTTTCGGAATGGAGCATAGAGGAGGTAGAACATTAGCACTTGCAGTCATCATTCTCCTGGGTATTATTACCATCGGGATAGTTGGTTATATTCAGATTGAAGGCTTTAGCTTTACCGAAGCGGCTTACATGACCGTAATAACCATTGGCACCGTTGGTTTCAAGGAAGTTCGACCCCTATCGACAGAGGGTATGTGGTTCACCATTACGCTTATCATCTTAAGCATAGGCTTTTTTGCCTACGCTGTGTCGTTCCTGGCAAAATACTTCTCTGAACAGATAATGCAACGTTACTCAAATAAGAAGATTATGGAAAAATTGATCACCAAGCTGCAAAACCACGTGATAGTTGTAGGATATGGCCGAAACGGTTCTCAAGCCGTTGAGGAGCTGCTTGAACACAACATCCCTGTTGTAGTGGTTGAAAATAGGCCTAAGGTTATTGAATACATACAACAAAACCCCAAAATAACCTACGTTGATGGCGATGCTACACAGGATATTACCCTGCAAAAAGCTGGCGTGGAAAGGGCTAAAGCACTAATAACCGCTTTAGCTGATGATGCCGATAATCTGTTTGTAGTTATTACCGCAAGGGAGATGAACCCCAATCTTAAAATAATTAGCCGGGCATCAGCTATACTCAACGACAAAAAACTTAATCTGGCCGGAGCTAACAATGTCATTCTTCCTGACCAGGTTGGCGGGCAAAAAATGGCAAAACTGGTTATACAACCCGATATACTTGAATTTGTTGAAAATATCATGCTAAAACGAGTTGGAAACATCAGCCTTACAGAGATCCCCTGTAAAAAACTACACGATGGTGATGCAAAAACAATTCACGAAATAGGAATAAGAGAAAAAACAGGCGTTAATATTGTTGGCGTTAGAAAACCCACTGGCGAATACATCCTAAACCCTGAACCCGGCTATCTACTCACTCCTGACACCATGCTTTTTGTGCTGGGGACAAAAGAACAAATAGAAAAACTAAAAAACTTAATCTCCTAAAAATTCAAAAATGAGAATTCTTATTACTGGAGCCAACGGTCTTATAGGGAAAAACATCGCTAAAACATTTATTGCTACACCTCAGGTAGATGTTTTTGCCACCTCGCTCAAAAAGCTAAACATTGAAGGTACAACCTCCTTCACTTCAAACCTGCTAAATGCCGATATCAACTACATGTTTGATGAGATAAGGCCCGATATAGTTATTCACTGTGCAGCCATATCAAGCCCCGATGCCTGTGAGGTTGATAGATTCATTTGCCATAGAATGAACGTGGAACTTACCAGGCGCATCGTATCGGCCTGCGTTGACTATCGGGTACACATGGTTTTCCTCTCAACCGATTTCGTTTTTGATGGCCTAAAAGGCAACTACACCGAGCTTGATACCCCTGCCCCTGTAAATTACTATGGTGAATCGAAACTTGAAGCCGAAAAGCTAATCCTTGCTTCCAGCACAAACTCTACCATTGTTAGAACATCGCTGGTTTACGGGGTTGAATCAAAACTCTCACGCCCGAACATTTTAACCCGTTTAATCGATAATCTTAGTAAAAATAAAACCTACAAAGTTCCAGCCGATCAAATCCGTACACCAACCTTCGTTGCCGATTTAGCCTCCGCAATAGTCCATATTTGTATAAACAAAGTCACTGGCATTTACAACGTATCGGGTGAGCAGAAAATCTCTGTTGCCGACTTTGCCTTGCAAGCAGCCAAAATCTTTGGGCTTAACCACGAACTCCTTTTGCCGGTTAATTCGGGTGAATTAACCGAAGCAGCACCAAGGCCTACGAATACCTCGTTGGTAATTGACAAGGCAAAAAATGATTTGAACTTCAAACCAACCCCTATTGGGCTATCGCTTGAAAAAATTAAAACGACACTGTACGGGTAATTAATATTACACGGGTAGCGAGTGGCGAATAGCGAGTAGCGAGTAGTAGGTAGTGGGTAGCGGGTAGAGAGTAGTGGGTAGTGGGTAGAGAGCAGCGGGTAGATAACAGCGAGTAGATAGTAATTACAGGATTTAGAATTTTTCTGCCTCAATCTCGCTACTATCTACTATATTCTCNNCTACTAACTACTATCTACTCACTACTGTTGTAGAGTTTAGTATTTTCCCAACTCAATCTCGCTACTATTTACTATATTCTCGCTACTATCTACTATATTCTCGCTACTATCCTACTATATTCTCGCTACTATGTTTCTTTTTTGCCTATTATTGTGACATTGCACCTAACTGACTATCAATATCTTTTACACTTATAAATTAAAAGTTATTCAAAAAAAATATCCAGTAGTAACGAGATTGAAAAAAAGGTTTTATCTTTGCACCTCAAATTAAGTAGTAAATCTACCCACTAATTTTCAGTGATATGAACTATTTAACGGTCGAAGCAAAGAAAGAGATTTTTGAGAAGTACGGGAAGTCCAATACCGACACTGGCTCACCCGAGGGCCAAATCGCGTTATTCTCCTACCGTATCAACCATTTAACTGAGCACCTCAAGGTTCACCGTAAGGACTACGGGACACAGCGTGCTCTGTTAAAATTGGTGGGTAAGCGCAGGAGGCTTTTGGATTACTTAAAAGAAAACGATATTGAAAGATATCGAACAATAGTAAAGGAATTGAATCTCAGAAAGTAAGAAATCAAAAAAGGCAATTTCTAAAATTGCCTTTTTTTAATCGTTACCATAACCTCCAGAGGATTTAAATCCTTTGGATTTTCATTGTTTAAACAAAGACTATGTTATATTGTTGATTTTTCCATATAAATTTAAACTATGATGAAAGTTGTAAAGAAGACAATCGATTTGGGCGATGGCCGAACGATTACCCTTGAAACCGGTAAGCTGGCCAAGCAAGCTCATGGGTCGGTTGTGCTGACAATGGGTAAAACCATGCTTCTCGCTACGGTAGTAAGCGCTCAGGAAGCAAAAGAAGATGTTGATTTCATGCCGCTTAGCGTGGAATACAAGGAAAAATTTGCTGCCAGTGGCCGGTTCCCCGGCGGTTTTCTAAAACGCGAGTCGAGGCCTTCGGATTACGAGGTTCTTGTTTCCCGTTTGGTGGATAGAGCCTTACGTCCACTATTCCCTGACGATTACCATGCCGAAACCTTTGTGACCATCAACCTCATATCGGCCGAAAAAGAAATCATGCCTGACTCCCTTGCAGGGTTAGCAGCCTCTGCAGCACTCGCTGTTTCCGACATCCCCTTCCATGGCCCAATCTCGGAGGTTAGGGTAGCTCGCATCAATGGCAAGCTTACAATTAACCCAACGTTTAAGGAAGTGGAAGAGGCTGATATCGATATGATAGTTGGCGCCACCTACGATAATATCCTGATGGTTGAAGGTGAGCTGAAGGAGGTTTCGGAAGCCGATATGCTCGAAGCCATTAAATTTGCCCACGAAGCTATTAAACCCCAATGCCTGGCGCAAATGGAACTTGCCAAGGAACTTGGTGTGGTTAAACGAACATACTGCCACGAAACCAACGATGAAGAGCTGAAAGCTAAAGTACACGATTTCTGCTACGACAAGGTTTATCAGATAGCCAAATCGATGTTGCCCAAACAGGAGCGCAGCGCAGCATTCGAGGCTGTTAAGCAAGCTTTTACTGAAACCCTACCCGAAGAGGAACGCGGAGCAAAACAGGTCATGGTAAACCGCTATTACCATGCGGTAGAAAAAGAGGCCATGCGTAACATGATACTAAATGAGGGAATTCGCCTCGACGGCCGTAAAACTCAGGAGATTCGACCTATCTGGTGTGAGGTTGACTACTTACCCATGGCTCATGGCTCAGCCATTTTTACCCGTGGCGAAACGCAATCGCTAACCACCGTAACCCTTGGTACCAAACTCGACGAAAAAGTTATAGACGAGGTGTTGATGCAGGGGACGGAAAAGTTTACGCTTCACTACAACTTCCCACCATTCTCCACTGGCGAAGCCAAACCAGCCAGGGGTGTGAGTCGCAGGGAGATTGGGCACGGTAACCTGGCACACAGGGCACTAAAGAACATGATTCCCGATACCCCAGAGAACCCATACGCAGTTCGCGTAGTTAGCGACATTCTGGAATCGAATGGTTCATCGTCGATGGCTACGGTTTGTGCTGGCACCCTGGCACTCATGGATGCAGGGATTAAGATTAAGAAACCTGTATCGGGTATTGCCATGGGTCTGATCACCGAAAAAGGCTCCGACCGGTTTGCAGTACTCTCCGATATCCTTGGCGATGAAGACCACTTAGGCGATATGGATTTCAAGGTTGCTGGAACCCGCGACGGTATTACTGCCACACAAATGGACATTAAGGTTGACGGGCTATCGTACGAGGTGCTTGCCAAAGCCTTAAAACAGGCCCACGAAGGCCGTATGCACATACTCGGCATCATGCTTCAAACCATTTCGGAACCACGTCCCGATTTTAAACCCCATGTTCCACGAATAGAACAGATTAACATCCCCCGCGAAACCATTGGTGCCGTTATTGGCCCTGGCGGGAAAGTAATCCAGGAAATTCAACGCGAAACCCAAACTTCCATCACCATTGAGGAAATTAACGACCACGGAGTGGTAAGCGTGTTTGCCGATAACGCTGAAAACCGCATTGCAGCAGTTAAATGGATTAAGGGAATTGTTGCTGTTCCCGAGGTTGGTGAAATTTACAAGGGTAAAGTAAAATCTATAATGCCCTTTGGCGCATTTATCGAAATTCTCCCAGGTAAAGATGGGCTGCTGCATATATCGGAGATTGAGTGGCGGCGCCTGGAAAAAGTGGAAGAAGTGCTCAAGGAAGGCGATATGGTTGAAGTCAAACTTATTGAGATTGATAAGAAGACCGGCAAGCTTAAACTATCACGCAAAGTACTACTACCAAAACCGGAAAAACACAAAGAGTAAAAAAGCAGGGTTATCCCTGTTTTTTTATTTACCTAAGCTCCATTTGTGAGTATGCCCGAAAAGTACGAAGGCACGAAAGAACGAAAGAACGAAAGAACGANNAAAGAACGATAGCACGATAGCACGATGGCACGATGGCACGAAAGCACGAAAGCACGAAAGCAAGATAGCATGAAGGCACGAAAGCAAGATAGCATGAAGGCACGAAAGAACGAAGGCACGAAAGAACGATAGCACGATAGCAAGAAGCATGACAGAACGGAATAGGATAAATAAGAGCACCTATTGGGGTTAATCACTATGTACACAAATCCATACCAGTGGAAATTATGAAAATCTTTATACACCTCGTATCATCCTGCGATCTCTCGATCGTACGTATTTTTGGTTTGCATGCAATGAAAGAGACTTTTCGGAGGTGACTCATTTGTACATTTTTTAAAAAATTAGTACAAGGTTTCTTAAATTTTATTGTATTTTTGTTAGTATATCACAACAAAATTTTAAAACGATGAAAAAGACAACCATAATGCTGCTATTAGCTACACCCATACTGATCACAATGTCGTGTAATACATCCAAAGTAAAGTACCCAAAAAGCAAGAAGGTAGATGTAGTAGATGAATACTTTGGGGTAAAGGTTGCCGATCCCTACCGTTGGCTTGAGGATGACAAATCGCCTGAGGTTGCCGAATGGGTAAAGCAACAAAATGAGGTAACCTTCAGCTACCTGAATGCAATCCCATACCGCAATAAAATCAAAGAGAGGTTAACCTCTATATGGAACTACAGTTCCATGGGCACACCTTTTAAAGCGGGAGGCCGTTACTTTTTCTTCAAAAAAGAAGGACTTCAGAACCAAAGCGTACTGTACATGATGGAAAATCTGGAGGCTGAACCTAAGGTAGTGCTTGACCCCAACACGTTTAGCGAGGATGGGACTATTGCGCTGTCAAACGTAAGCGTATCGCGCGACGGCAAATACCTTGCCTACTCCATTAATGATGGCGGTTCGGACTGGCAAAAAATCAAAGTTATTGAACTCCCCAGCTGCAATCCACTACCCGATGAAATCAGCTGGGTTAAATTCTCCTCCATTGCATGGCAAAACGATGGCTTCTTTTACAGCCGTTACGATGAACCCAAGGAAGGTTCGGAGCTATCGAATATCAACCAAAACCATAAAGTTTTCTACCACAAAGTGGGAACACCCATTGAAACCGATAAGTTGATATTCTCCAACAGCCAGTACCCTTTACGCAACTACTCGGCCCAAACCACTGAGGACGAAAAGTACCTGATTATTTATGAGTCGGAATCAACCTATGGCAATTCTATCTACGTTAAGAATCTTAAAGACCCCAGGGCAAATTTTTCCAAAGTAACCACAGGCTTTGAGTTTGAGTACAACGTGCTCGATCATATCAACGATAACCTGATTGTGCTGACCAACTACAAAGCCCCTAAATACAAGTTAGTAAAAATAAATGTAAATAGCATGGACATTGGCAACTGGCGCGATATTCTCCCCGAACGCAAAGATGTGCTAATGGGATGTGCCATTGTCAACAATAGAATTATAGCCAACTACATTGTAGATGCCAAAAGCCAAGCTGAAGTTTATACCCTTGATGGTACCAAGGTTGCCGATATTGAACTACCAACACTTGGAACAATATCAGGAGTAAGCGGAGAGATAAACGACTCCATAGCCTTTTACTCCTTCTCGTCGTTTACGGTACCCCCAACTGTTATCAAGTATAACGTAAACACCAATACATCTACCCAATTCTTCAGCCCAAACATCAACTTTAATTTTAACGATTATGAAACCAAACAGGTATTCTATACCAGTAAAGATGGTACTATTATCCCAATGTTTGTTGTTCATAAGAAAGGCATCAAACTCGACGGAAATAATCCGACCCTTTTGTATGGCTACGGTGGTTTTAACATAAGCCTACTACCATCCTTTAGTACAGCAAGGCTTTTCTGGTTAGAACAAGGTGGCGTTTTTGCCATGGCAAACCTCAGGGGAGGTGGTGAATATGGCGAAAATTGGTACCGGGCAGGAACTAAACTTAATAAGCAAAACGTTTTCGACGATTTTATTGCTGCTGCCGAATACCTGATCAAAGAAAGGTACACCTCACCAAAAAAACTTGCCATTCAAGGGGGATCGAACGGAGGTTTACTTGTTGGAGCAGTAATTAACCAACGCCCCGACCTATTCAAAGTAGCCATTCCGCAGGTTGGGGTTATGGACATGCTCAGGTACCATAACTTTACCATTGGCTGGGCTTGGGCTAACGATTACGGCACAAGCAACGATTCCATTCAATTCCTAAACCTTTACAGCTACTCGCCGCTCCACAACATCAAGCCAAAAACCAATTACCCCGCCATACTCGTAACCACCGCTGACCACGACGATAGGGTTGTTCCAGCACACTCATTCAAATACATTGCCACCATGCACGAAATGAACCCTAACCCAAAGAATCCGGCACTTATTCGGATACAAACACGTGCCGGTCATGGTGCAGGCATGCCAACCTCAATGGTTATTGATGAATACACTGACATTTACGCTTTCATAATGTATAACTTGGGAATGCGTTACTAATCGTTAACCCAAAAAACCATGAAGAGGTTGGAGATTTACACTCCAACCTCTTTTGTTTTGTGCGTCAAAAAATATAATTTAGCCAATAATAAACGTCTTTAAGTAACTATGCATTACCTTGTAATTGAAGGGAATATAGGGGCAGGGAAAACCTCGCTGGCCACCTTGCTGGCCCATGAGCTAAACGCAAAGCTGATTCTGGAACAATTTGCCGATAACCCCTTTCTTCCAAAATTTTATAAAAACCCTGAACGATACAGCTTTCCCCTTGAGCTATCATTCCTTGCCGAACGTTACTCTCAGCTTAACAGCGAATTACGAACGGGCTCCCTATTCCATTCGCTAACCATTACCGATTACTATTTTATGAAATCGTTAATTTTTGCTCAAAACACCCTCGGTGGCGATGAACTCCAGCTTTACAAACAGCTCTTTACTATCATTTACAACACGCTCCCCAAACCCGACCTGTATGTATATCTCCATTTACCTACAAACCAACTCCTGAAGAACATTCAAAAACGGGGGAGGGAATACGAACAAACCATAACAGCCGAATACCTTAATAGCATAACCCAAGGTTATTTTGACTTTTTCCGGCAGCACCCCGAATACACCTTTCTGGTAATTGACACCTCAAAA
This sequence comes from Bacteroidales bacterium UBA4073, assembly GCA_002383425.1. Lineage (GTDB taxonomy): Bacteria > Bacteroidota > Bacteroidia > Bacteroidales > Tenuifilaceae > Tenuifilum. The sequence goes on from DFYV01000171.1 coordinate 19,613, forward strand.
ATTGATTTTGTAACCAACCATAACGATTTCTTAAAAATAAAATCTGTAATTTTTGACCAATCTTTCAAAAAAGGTGTTAATTTGGTATCTTTGTAATGTGAATGTTAATTTTTAATACATGAATTTGATAAATTGAATTTTATATAGTATGTTTGTAATTACTTACTTGCAATCAAAATTAACAACTAACCAACTCTTATATGAAAATGAAAGGTTTAAAACTATCGATTATTGCCTTAGCCGGTCTAATAATGGCTGGTTGTGGCGGGGTTGAGAAAATGAAAGAGTTACCCGAGGGGTTCACTTTAAAAGTAACTCCCAACCCAGTTGAAGTACATGCCAATAAAGTAAAAGCAACCTTTGAAGGTACCATTCCTCCAAAGTACTTCAACAAGAAAGCCATTGTGGAAATTACCCCTGTTGTTGTTTACAAGGGTGGTGAACTTGCTCTCCCCTCCAAGATTTTACAGGGTGAAGATGCTCAAGCTAACAACCAGGTGATCAACTATGAAGCAGGTGGTACCTGGAAACATGACGTTGAATACGACTACAAAGACGAGATGTTCAACTGCGAAATTGAGCTTCGCTTTGTTATCACCTACAAAGATAAACAGGTACCCTTTGATGCTCCTCAAAAGGCAGGTATTGGTACAATGGCTACCTACAAGCTGGTTGACATTGACCCGAAACCTGTAATGCTGAGCGACAAGTTTGTTCGTGTAACCTCTGAAGAAAAAGAAGCTCAAATCAACTTTGTGATTCAAAAAGCTGATATTCGCAAGTCCGAACTCACCAAGGATGAAATCAAAATGTTGAACGATTTCCTACTTGATGCAGCTCAGGCTAAGGATAAAGAAATTAAAGAGCTTAAAATTTCGGCTTACGCTTCACCCGATGGCCCTGAAAAGTTAAACGACGAGCTATCACAGGATCGTGGCAAAAATACCGATAAGTATCTTGCCGATGTATTCAAAAAAGCTAAAGTTCAGGCAGAGGTTACCACAGCAGTTGAATTCACTGCTGAAGACTGGGATGGATTCCAAAAAGCAGTTCAGGAATCAGACATTGAGGATAAAGAGCTTATACTCCGCGTTCTTTCCATGTACTCCGACCCTGTGGTTCGCGAAAAGGAAATCAAAAACCTTTCAAAGGTTTACAAGGTATTAGCCGAAAAGATTCTTCCCCAGCTACGTCGTTCAAAAATGATTGCCAAAGTTGATTTAGTAGGCTACTCCGACGACACCCTCCGCTACATGGTTGAAAACAACACCTACGACAGCCTGAATGTTGAAGAGATGCTATACGCAGCCACCCTTGTTAACGATGTTAACAAAAAGATTGAGGTTTACATGAAGGCCGGCGAAAAATTCAACTGCGCACGTGGTTACAATAATGTTGCTTACTACCACATTCTTAACAATAATATTGCTGCAGCCAAGGCAGCCCTCGAAAAAATACCAGCTGACCAGAAGATTGCAGCCGTTACCAATAACCGAGGCTGTGTTGCTCTACTCGAAGGCAACTACGATGAAGCTGAAAAGCTTTTTGCCGATGCCGCCGATGCTGGTAGTGCCGCTAAGTATAACCTGGGCATCATTGCTATTACTAAGGGACAATACCCTGCTGCTGCTGAATATCTTGGCGGAAGCGATACATTCAACCAGGGTCTTGCCCTTCTACTGGCCGGTAAGGCTGATGCTGCCAAAAACACCTTCAACAAAGTTGAAACAGCTAAGGGGTACTATGGCCGTGCAATAGTTGGTGCTCGCCTCTCAGAAGAAGCTACCGTACTCGATAACCTGCGCACCGCTTTTGGTAAGGATGCCTCACTTAAAGACCGTGCTAAGGAAGATGTTGAATTCCGTAACTACTTCCAAAACGAAGCCTTTAAAGCATTATTCTAAAATTTTTATAACCCACAACGAAGAAGGGCTGCTAAAATGCAGCCCTTCTTTTTTATATCAAAACCTATTTATTCCTTGATTTTACAGAAAAAATCCCATAGAACAATTCCTGCCGATACAGAAATATTAAACGAATGCTTTGTTCCCAGCTGCGGGATTTCAAGGCACTCATCGGAAAAATCAACAACTTCCTGAGCGACACCCTTCAGCTCATTTCCAAAAATCAACGCATATTTTGCATCTGATCGAGGACTAAACTCATTTAATAAAATCGATTTTTCAACCTGCTCAACAGATATAATATTGTATCCCAGCATTTTAAGTTTATGAACAACAGCTATAGTTTCCTTAGCATACTCCCACTCTACCGATTTTTCTGCCCCAAGTGCCGACCGATGTATTTCAGGATGTGGTGGAGTTCCGGTAATGCCACACAGGTAAATTTTTTCGACTAAAAAAGCATCGGAAGTTCTAAAAACCGAACCCACATTGTTAAGACTCCTAACATTATCGAGTACCACCACAACGGGTAATTTGCTTGAAGCCTTAAATTCATCGATCGATTTTCGACCCAGCTCTTCGTTTAACAGCTTTCTGTTTTTAATCATACCAACAAAATATTTAACAAATTTGGTACTACCCTTATTTTAGTGGTTAAATATTTATATCATATAAAACACTGTTTAAATATAGCTATAAATGTGGTTTAAATATTGTTTAAATATTGTTTAAATATTGATACTGCTGCTCTATTTATTTGCCGTACAAGAGCATACTTTTCATCTGAGGGGAAAAAAATGCTTAACTTCAGAAATCCCGACTTAATAGCAAATTAAAATGTCGCAAAATTAGTTCATTAACAAATAGAATTTCTGGAAGAATTAAACGCAGAGTTACACAGAGTTTTTCGCAGAGAACCCCCGATACGCTTCGCTACGGGGCAGGCGCAGAGTTAGTATTTATTAACAATTC
>DFYV01000128.1:0-10600 GCA_002383425.1 Bacteroidales bacterium UBA4073
ATTCACAAAGACCACGAAGATTGTATGTGTTTGTATTTTAACATCTTAATCCATGAGAATTAAGTGCGAAACATTAGGAAGTTATATAAAAGAACCCTCTTTGACCCGAAGGGTCAAACATCAATAACCCCCGATAGTATCGGTGGGGAAACGACAACACAAATCATCAACCCCGAAGGGGTTGAACATTAGAGCAAGTACCATTCATCCTAAAAACGAAAATGGCGATTCTTGGATCCACATGAAAAATGAAGTTACATAAGAGACAGGACTTATCAATAGATTTTAAAAAAGTAAAACCTAAAACCGCTACGCGGTAATAAAACTATGGTTTTCCCTTTCCTACATAACCATATCGCCTACGGCGAATAAAGAATTGTATCAATGAGTACTGTATAAAAAGCCAAAATACATTATAAATGATGGCCCTCGTAAAGAACGCCAGCAACGCAGGGTGTTTAATTTCAGTGATTTATAAGTTTACCTAACGACTTACGTTAAACGTTAAACGTTAAACGTTAAAATTTAAATGTTAAATGTTAAATGTTAAACATGAGTTGAGTCTAAAAAGTAAAAAATGAAATCTTTTTAACCCCGTTGGATATGTGCTTAATTTAGAAAACGTTGCGCTTTATCATATAAATTATCAAACGTGGTTAACCGCTGAGAGCCGCAAAGGATTTGCGCAGAGTGCCGCAGAGTATTGATTTTCAACACAAAATAGTTCTCTGTGCCTGCCCCGTAGCGAGGCGTATCGGGGGTTCTCTGCGTTTTCTCTATGAACTCTGCGGTTAAACAAAAAATGCCTTTTTAAACTGGTCTCAAACATCTTAGACCTTACGAATCACGCCTTACGCCCTACACCTAACGCATCACTTTTAACGTTTAACGCCTTACGCCTATAAACATTTTAGATAGTGGCTATAATTGTTAAATGATTGAAGTTCGGTTTTTGGGTATTAATGTTTCAAACCTCCTTAAAACCTCACTCACCCGGTAAATTCCACATCATTCCTTACCATTTGGCTTTAACTTTTTTAGTATATCTCCCTCTTGGAGAAAAAGAAACTCCACTCTCGCTCGGCATTCTCGTTACTGTCGGCAGCATGAATGGCATTATAGGTGGTATTTGTTCCATACTTCCGCCTGATGGTACCCTCCTCGGCCTGAGCGGGATCGGTTTTGCCTATTAGTTTCCGGAGCGATGCTACGGCATCATCCCGTTCAAGAACCATGGCCATTACGGGCCCTGAACTCATAAACGTAGTCAACCTGTCGAAAAACTCCTTCCCCTTATGGATGTCGTAGAACTGTTCAGCTTTCGACTTGGTGAGCATGGTAATTTTAATCCCCCTCAACTTAAAACCAGCCTTGAGAATTTCAAGCAAAATATCGCTTACAGTATCGCTTTTAAAAGCATCGGGTTTTATCATACAAAAAGTGAAACGTGTATTCATATCGCCTTTAAATTAATTTTTCTAAAATAGTAAATACTAAATTAAACCCAAAATATATCTTTGTAAACAACTAAAAAAACAAACGGATGCCGCAAATGGATAAAAGTCAACTTGACGAGTTAAAGAGAACGATTGAGGCTTCACCGAACATAGTAATAACCACCCACCATAACCCCGATGGCGATGCCATTGGTTCAGTGCTTGGGCTTTACCACGCCTTAAAGGCCGTAGGGGTAAATTCGCAAATGGTTACCCCAAATGGATTCCCCGATTTTTTGGGCTGGTTACCCGACGCTGACAAAATAGTGCACTACTCAAAGGATAAAAAACTTGTTGAAGACATTTTTGGTAAAGCTGATTTGATATTCTGCCTCGATTTTAACGGGTTTAAACGGGTTGAGGATATGGCCGAATCATTGGAGAAATCGCCTGCCAAGCGTGTACTTATCGATCACCATCCCAATCCCGAAAGCCAATTTAACATTTCAATTTCATTTACCGAGGTAAGCTCAACAGCCGAGTTGATTTATGAAGTGATTGAAAGCCTTTACACCGATAAGGCAATAACGTATAGCTGCGCTGTTTGCCTTTATACAGGCATCATGACCGACACAGGCTCGTTCAGCTATGCTTGTTCCCGTGAGCGCACCTTTGCCATTGCTGGCAAGTTGATAGCCAAAGGCGTTAACGTTGAAGAGGTACAAGGAATGGTTTACAACAACTTTTCCGAAAACCGTATGCGCCTCCTGGGATTTTCGTTGGCTGAACGTATGAAGGTGTACCCCCAGCATCATGCAGCCTGCATTTGGCTATCGCGTAGCGACTTGAATAAGTTTAAGCATCAGGTTGGCGATACCGAAGGATTTGTTAACTATCCGCTATCGATTAAGGGCATTGTTTTTTCTATCTTGTTTACCGAAAACGAAGGGTTTGTGAAAGTTTCGCTCCGCTCCAGAGGCAATTTTGCAGTCAACACTTTCGCTAAACTTTACTACCAGGGGGGTGGACATAAAAATGCGGCAGGGGGTAAAGCATTCATGAGCATCGACCAGGCAGTCAAACAGTTCGAGGATCTTATTGCAATACATTCCGCAGAGCTAAACTCGTAAAGTATGGTAAAACTTTCATCCATAATATTGCTCATGTCAATTACACTCGTGGCGTGCAACACATCAACCCATAATAGAGTTGAACCCACAAAGTCAATTCCACATATCAAGCAAAAACTCACGGGGATCAATTACGAATTAACCGAAAAAGATAAAGCGTTAATTAAAGACTACATTAGTAGGCACAAGCTAACCATGAAGGAGACCCCAAGCGGATTATTCATTTATGTCTATGGTAATGGTTCAGGGTTGCCCCCAAAAAATGGCGATCGGGTAACCTATTACTACCGTGTTACACTTCTGGATGGAACAGAATGTTACAAGTCGGAACCAACCAAGCCAGAAAGTTTTATTGTGGGACATGGTGGTGTTGAAAGAGGGCTGGAGGAGGGCATAACGTTTATGCGTAAAGGACAAAAAGCACTGTTTATACTCCCCCCCCACCTGGCCCATGGTTTAATTGGCGATCTGGATAAAATACCACCCCGTTCATCGGTTGTCTACGAGATTGAACTAATTGGTGTGGAGCATTGAAATATTTTCTATTTTTACACTGAAGAAATTGAAATCAAACTGAAATTAAATCCACCGAAAATGTCAGTAAAGCGCCTGCTAATTCCCGCCGTATGTACCCTTTTAGTATTCACGGCATGCTCAAACAGATCAAAGCTTTTCCCCGGATACAGTGTAACCAATACCGGCATACATTACAAGTTAATTGCCCTTGGCGAAAACGATACACCGGCATCGGTCGAAAATTATGTAACAGCCATAATTGCTTATAGAACTGTAAACGACTCCCTTTTTTTTCATGGCGTTAGGCAGTTCCAGCTTACCGCACCCGAGTACGAAGGCTCAATAGATGAATGTTTTTTAATGCTTAATACTGGCGATAGCGCATCGTTTTATATACAGGCTGACCCCTTTTTTACTAAAACACTTGAAACCGCACTACCAAAATTTATCAATCCCGGCGATTTCATGAGAGTTGATATCAAACTTCTTGAAGTAAAATCGGCTGAAGAATTCCAAAAAGAAATGGAAGCTTTCATGAGCTGGATAAACGATTTTGGCGAATACGAAAAGGTAATCCTAAAGCAATACCTCGATGGGCAAAAGGTTGATGTTCAACCCACCAGTTCGGGACTTTACATTGTTCATCAGCTAAAAACACAGCGCAGCCAGGTTGAAATTGGCGATACAGTCACCATCCATTACGAGGGGCGTTTTCTTAATGGCAAACCATTCGACTCAACACGTAGGCGGGGTGAGCCTTTCCAATTCGTTTACGGGCAGAAATGGCAGGTAATTCCTGGGATAGAAGAAGCCATTGGGCAAATGCGAGAAGGCGAAAAAGCAATGCTAATTGTACCATCGCACTTGGCTTTTGGGCAGCAGGGCAACTCCAATGGAATGATTCCCGCATTCACCTCGGTTATTTTTGAACTTGAAATATTAGAGGTTAAGAAAGGATTGGTACAATGAGATTAGCTATTTGGGGATTTGCTTTAAGCCTTCTACCAGCTATGGTGTCGTGCGATAACTCCCTGGAAACCGACAAGCGCGCCCAGGAGGATAAAAGTATTGAAAGTTATATCAGCTCAAAGGGCTGGAACTACACAAAAGACAACGGGGTTTACCATGTTGCCCAAACCAAATCGTATGGTTATGAGGTTAACTATGGCGATACCATTCTTTTCTGGTATAAAGGCTATACCATAAAATCGCCCCTACAGATTTTTGACACCAACATAAAATCGGTTGCCATAGAAGCTAAGCTCGACACCGTAGTACGAAAATTTGAACCTGTTAAGGCGATAGTTGACGCTACCCCATTACTCAGTGGCTTAAGCAATGGCTTGCTCCTTTGCCGGGAAAACCAGAATGCAACCATACTTTTCCCATCAAATTTTGGATATGCTGATAACCATATTGGTTCAATTGAACCTTGGTCGTCACTGGCATTCGACATTGAAATTATTTACCTGAATGGTCCTGGCAAGGTTACAGAACAAGAGCTGTTCGGCACTCTTGACCTAACAAGCTATAATTTGCATTCCAGCGGGCTTTACTATAAACATGTTATCGATACCGGACAAACCTATCCAGCCGATACCAGTATGGTATATGGCAGCTACACTGTTAAACAAATAAACGGTAATGAAGTGGAGAACTATTCTACCAGTTCTGAACCTCTCGATTTAAGCACTGTAACTTTCGAAGCTATTCGCATAGGTTTTTCGCTAACATCGGTTAGCGGCATAATTTCAATTATTGCCCCATCGCCCTTGGCTTATGGGAAAAAAGGCACAGCATTAGTTGCACCATATACGCCGGTAGAAATAACTATCAAACTTGATAGTATTAAAACCCGTTAGGCGTGAAGCGTGAGACGAATGGCGTTAGACGTTGGGCGTTGGGCGAGAGACATGAGACGTGAGACGTTAGGCGTTAAACGTGAGGCATAAGGCGTTGGGCGTTTGGTGTTTGGTGTAAGATGTAAAATGTAAAATGTAAGGCGTAAGGCATAAGGCGTTAGACATAAGACGTTTAACTTTTAACATTTAACGTTTAACGTTATTGTTTTTTACAAGAAACATTATTCCTAATGAAATTTGCCTTTTTAGATTGGACTCATTATTGAGCAGCGTATGAAATTCATTTTTTTTTTGTAAGTTTGTATAAGCAAAGTCAATAAAATCATTATGTCTGATTTCAGCACCATTGATAAAACCTTCGTACGCAAGGGAAAAATAAAAGAGCAAGGCAACGATTTTCTGTTCTGGCAATCGCAACCATACGAAATCAGGCTAGCAACAATCGAACAGATTAGGAACGAGTACAACACATGGAAATATGGTTCTGAACAAGGATTTCAGAGAGTTTATCGCATTGTTAAACGCTAACAGCGTAAAGTACCTCATTGTTGGTGGCTATGCTGTTGGTTTTCATGGTTACCCACGATATACTAAGGATTTAGATGTATGGATTTTGGCGTCTGAGGAGAATGCCGAGAACATTTTAAAAGCTTTGGAGCAGTTTGGGTTTAGCGATGTTGGCCTACAGAAGCAAGATTTCCTTAAACCCGATGAATTTGTTCAGCTTGGCTATCCTCCAAACAGAATTGATATTGTTATGAGCTGTGATGGTGTCGATTTTAATAGTTGCTTTAATTCCAGGAAGGAAGTAATCGTGGATGGTTTAACCATTAATTTTATCGATTTAGAAAACTTAAAGAAGAATAAAAAAGCATCGGGTCGTCCTCAGGATTTAGCCGATTTGGATAATCTTGAACTTAAGTAATTGAATTCCAATAGATATAAACTATTCAATAATTTAGGCGTGAGACGTTAAACGTTGGGCGTTGGGCGAGATTCGTGAAACGTGAGACGTGAGACGTTAGGCGTTTGGTGATTGGCGTTAGGTGTAAGGCGTAAGGCATAAGGCATAAGACGTTTAACGTTTAACGTTTAACGTTATTGTTTTTTACAAGAAACACTATTCCTAATGAAATTTGCCTTTTTAGATTGGACTCATTATTGAGCAGCGTAAGAAATTCTTTTTTTTATGTAAGTTTGCACAAAATTGAATTGAAATTATGAATAGAATTTTGTTTTTAGTTATTGTAGGACTTTCATTTTCGGCTATTTCATGCGATAGGAGTTTTAGCGACCCCGAGGGCGACGAAATGGCTCGCTTTAATGCATGGATACAAGTACATAATATTCCAGCCGATGCCAAAAAACCAAGTGGTTTGTACTATTTAAGTCAAAATGAAGGTAACGGGTTATCGCCACAGATAGGTGATTGGGTGCTTTACTCCTATGCCGAAAAAACTCTCGATGGATTAGTATGGCTATCGGACAGTAGTGACCTTATGAAACTATACGATAGGTATGACATAAACTACCACTACACGCCTGTATTTGTTAAATACGAAAATGCCCCTGTTCAAATAACCGGATATGGCAGAACATTACTTGTGGGCGTTTTTGAAGGTTTAGGTTACCTCAGGGAAGGAGGTAAAGCAACGCTATACCTCCCATTTAACCTGGCTTACGGCACTCAAAGTGCAACCAATGGATTGGGTTACCAATCGTTAATTTACGACTTAGAGCTGTTAAAAGTGATTAAAGACCCCAGAGCCTACGAAAAATCGTTGATTGATAGTTACATTGCGCAAAATTATCCGGGTCTTGAGACCATAAACGATAGCATTTACTACATTCAGCTGTCACCGCCCACTGTCGATACCGTTACATTAGCCAAAGACTCAATAGCCTACGTTTACTATAAAGGCATGTTCCTCGACGGTTTTGTTTTCGATACAAATATCGATAGCATCGCCTTGAGACTTGGCCGGAAATTCAGCTCCACCGATTCGTTAAAGGTTACCGTTGGCGGTAGTGGTGTAATTAAAGGGTTTAGCCAGGCGCTAATCAACATGAAAAAGGGCGAATGGGGGCGTGCAATTATCCCTTCGTTCTGTGGATACGATTCAATTGGAAATAGCAATATTCCACCCTACACCCCTTTAATTTTTGACATTTACTTCAGCAGCAAGGGCATCAATCCACAAAAATAGTTAGGATAGTAGAAGCGCAAAAACAACATTTTTCCTGTGGATATCGGGAACAGGAAGTTTTCTCCATTCCTTTGCCGTTTTTGTGGCTATAAATTCGTTAACCGATGCAATATCAACTGCAATGGTTATTGCAGTTTGATCATTGCAAACGCTTAGTAAATCTTTAAAAAGGTGCAAGTTGCGATAGGGTGTTTCAATAAATAGCTGGGTTTGCCCCTCAAGGCGCGATCGCTGCTCAAGCATTCTTATTCGCCTACGACGTTCATCGGGTTTAACCGGTAAATATCCCACAAATGCAAAGTTTTGTCCGTTCAATCCACTTGCCATAAGTGTTAGTAAAATTGAACTTGGACCAACAAGAGGTACCACCTGTATTCCATATCGATGTGCCGCAGCAACAAGTACTGCACCTGGATCGGCAACTGCGGGGACACCGGCTTCGGACATCAATCCCACATCGTTACCCTGAAGCAAAGGGGTAAGCATGCTATCGACCATCTCAGGTAAGGAATGCTCATTCAGCACAAAAAAGGTTAACTCATCAATTGTCTTTTGCACCTTAATCCGCGATAAAAAACGGCGAGCAGTTCGTAACTCCTCAACCGCAAAGTAAGTCAAACTCCTTGCTATGTCAATCACACTCTGGGGTAAAACATACTCCAGCTCACTATTGCTTAAAGGTGTAGGGATTAAGTATAGTTTTCCTTTAGCATTAGCCATTTTTCCAATCCTTGTATCTATGAGTTCAGTTCATAAAGTTCATAAAGTTCATAAAGTTCTAACAATTAAAAACATAACTTTTTTTCTAAAATAAAACATGCTTTTTATACCGGACTCATATATCTTTACTAAAAATTTTTACGAAAGTAATGCTTAGGTTCCGATATCCGAAATTTTTAGTTCTAAACCGCAATGCCGCTGTGGTATTTTCAGTTGCTGCAGGCATTTTTGTAGGCGAACTAGCAAACACGTTAAAGTTTCTCATCTTTTCAACCCTGGCGCTTACCATGGCATTATCTATCTCTGGTACAAGCCTTTTGCAGCTATAAATGAACCATTAGTCTGCTCCGAAAAGCACGAGAGCACGAAGACTCGATAGCATGAAAGAACGAAAACACGAAAGAACGAAGGCACGATAGCACAAAAGCACGAAGGCACGATGGGGAGGTTTAAAGTTTGAATGAGAAATAAATAATATTTGAGTTCAGTATAAAAAGCCAAATTTCATTAGAAATGATAGTTCTTGTAAAAAACGCTAGAATTTCAAAGTGCTTATATTCAAGTATTTATAGATTTACTTTGCGTTTAACGTCTAACGTCTAACGTATTATGTGTCTTTTGCCTAATATACTTTTTAGACTGAACTCAACCACTAATGTTTAACGCCATTTTAAAAAGCATTTTTATGAACTACATACTTTTCTCGCTTATCAATACAACTTTTACCAGTAGCTTAATGCCCACACAAGAACATTTTTACGAATTTGCAGTAATAACCGCTACTCCGTCAGGTGTAGCCATAATACCCGATTACAGGTGAAGTTGACTTTTCTTGGAACTGGAACATCGCAGGGAATACCCGTCATAGCTTGTCCCTGTCAGATATGCCAGTCAACCGATCCACACGACTGGCGTTTGAGAACCTCTGCTCTTATTGAGCATCAGGGAATAAACATTGTAATAGATGCTGGGCCCGATTTCAGGCAGCAAATGCTTCGTGCAAAAGTTAAAACATTAAATGCCATTCTGCTTACACATGAACATCGCGATCACATAGCGGGGTTAGATGATGTCAGAGCCTTCAACTGGCTTCAGAAGCGCCCTATGGATATTTGGGCCGAAGATAGAGTGATATCAGAACTGACGAGAGAGTATAGCTATGTGTTTAACGACCATAAATACCCAGGAATACCTGAATTTAAGTTCCACAAAATTGATGGTCAACCATTTGACATAATGGGGATTAACATTGTGCCTATCAGGGTTTACCATTACAAGTTGCCCATATACGGATTCAGAATTGGCGATTTGACTTACATTACCGATGCAAACTTTATTCCCGAGGAAGAAAAAGAAAAAATCATTGGGACAAAATACATAGTGATAAATGCACTAAGAATGCAAAAGCACATATCACACTATTCGTTACCCGAAGCGCTGGAGTTAATTTCACAGCTGAGCCCTCGAAAGGCTTTCATAACTCACATTGGTCACCAAATGGGTTTTCATAAAGATGTTTCCATGTCATTACCTGAGAATGTTTATCTGGCTTACGATGGTTTAGAGCTGGAATGCTAAGCTGGGTTTTCAACTTTTCGCAGGGCAATAAGGGTAAATGTTGAGAGAATTGCAAGTACTAAACCTGCCATAATCAGGGCTAAAGTAAGACTCCATCTATCGGTAAGCCAACCGTAAAAGGGTCCCCAAATTGAGAATAATATTCGAATCATAAAATTTCTTACCGATAGAATGGTTGCTCTCATTGTGGCAGGAGCAATTCTGTTAATGCTATCCTTTAGTATTGGTGTGGCCACACCACGCGCCAAATAGAATAGCACAATAAATGGAATTGCCCAGTGATATTTATTTAAACCCAAAGCTATAAACCCTAACACCAATAAAAAAATTAGTACAACAACGGTTTTATTCCTCCCTATTTTGTGTTCAACCCGGTAGGCAAACATTGCAGCAATGCCCACCAGTAAATTTAATGCAGTCCAAATAGCGCCAAACATCTCAACCGGGGTTTGGGCACGTATCAACCATGGCTGTACAAACCATGCCATAGTTAGGGTTGATGCCCCAACCACTGACGAAAGTATGATGTTCCATCGCAGCTGTAAATTTTTGACAAGGGCAAGCTGAATAACCCCAACAATCTTTTTCCACCCCAACTCTAAGCGGTTGTTTTCGGTTTTAGGTTCAATTAAAGTAATTGCAGCGGGAACGGCAACAAAAGCAACGAGTGTTTGGCCATAGTATGGGTAACGTATGCTAACGGCTGCAAGCAATCCTCCAAGTATTCCTGCAAAAGCCTCAGCAAAGTTGCCAACCGATGTCATTCTACCTTCGTGTCTTATATATTTATCCTGCTGCCTGGCATCCATAAGGCTATCGTATAGGAGTGCCGAGTCAGCGCCTGAAATCATACTCTGTCCAAAGCCGAGTACAACCTCGGCAATAAAAAATCCCCAAAAACCAGATGTTACCGAATAGATGGCATAGCCAACAAAACCTAATATGGCACCAAGGGAAATGGTGTTTTTACGTCCCAACACATCGGCAAAATAACCCGACGGTATTTCGAGCAGAACTATCGACAAGGAGTAAACGCTTTGGAGGATAAACACCTGAGTTACATTTAACCCGTTCTCCTTATAGAATAGCACTACAATAGGCATCACCAGCATGAACCAGTGCGACACCTTCAAAATATACAACCTGATAAG
>DFYV01000128.1:10680-13272 GCA_002383425.1 Bacteroidales bacterium UBA4073
TTTGAGACCTTTGTGGTAAAAATCTAAATCACTGAATATAACCACAAAAATACGAAGTAAGCACAAAGTTTAACAAAGTATTAAATATAAAGTGGAGCTATCAATAGTTTGATAATGAATTACATGATAATTTCAATCCATTTGTAAATAATTGATTTATAGAATCTTATACGTGCAAAACATTAGTAAATGAAACCTATCAGTATGACGCAAAATTGCTAACTTTATGATTAATGAGTCCTGTTTAAAAAGACAAATATTTAAAAATTTACCTTACGCCTAACACCTTATGTTCCTTTCGCCTATAAACTTTTTAGACTGGACTCATTAATTTTTTGAGTAAGAAAAATGACCTATAATTTTAGCATATAAAAGTGTAAAAAAATAAGGGGGTTGCCAATCACAACCCCTTTAGTTTCTACTTAAAACCTCTGTTTTGTAGTAATGGATCGATTGAGGGTGCTTTACCTCTAAATTTGAGGTACTGAATCATGCCATCGTTGTTGCCACCCTCAGCAAGAATATACTTGCGGAACTTAGCGGAAACCTGCCTGTTGAAGATATCGCCGGTTTCGACAAACGCATTAAAGGCGTCGGAATCGAGTACTTCAGCCCACAGGTACACGTAATAACCCGAAGCGTAACCGCCTACAATGTGGTTGAAGTAAGATGTCCTGTAACGGGGATAAATTTCAGGAATAAGGTTGATTTGTTTCATCGATTGCTGTTCGAACTCAAGCACATCCACCTGTTTGGGTTCAGTAAAGCTATGCCAATCCAAATCAAGAATTGCTGCGGCAATATATTCAACGGTGGCAAACCCCTGGTTAAAGGTTGAGCTGCGCTGCAGTTTAGCAATTAGCTCATCGGGCATTGACTCCCCGGTTTGATAGTGCTTAGCATAATACCTTAGCACTTGAGGCTGACTTGCCCAGTGCTCCATGATTTGTGACGGAAGTTCAACCATGTCGCGGGGGACATTGCCAGCAATTCTATCGTAGGGGCCATCGGTAAATAGGCCATGAAGGGCGTGTCCGAATTCATGGAACAAGGTCTCAACCTCATCCCAGGTTAACAATGCCGGTGTAGTTTCGGTTGGACGTGTTAAGTTAGCTACGATGGTTACGATTGGGGTGATCTTTTCCCCGTTTTCGTAGGTTTGCTGGCGGAAGCGTCCACACCATGCTCCTACCCGTTTCCCGGGACGTGGATGGTAATCGAGGTAAAGCAAACCAACATGATTACTGCCATCATCCTTAACCTCAAACACTTCAACTTCGGGATGGTAAACGGGTAAATCGGTACGTTTGGTGAAGGTTATACCGTAGAGTTGACTTGCCACGTAGAACATGCCATTACGAACATTTTCAAGTTTGAAGTATGGTTTCAGCTCAGCCTCATCTAAGTTGTATTTTTCCTTTTTAAGCTTTTCAGCATAGAACCACCAGTCCCATGGGGCAAGCTTGAAACTACCACCTTCGCGGTCAATTATGGCTTGCATAGCATCCCTATCACGAATGGCAGCCTCAAGGGCGGGTGTCATTACTTCATTTAAAAAGGAATAAACAGCGTCGGGGGTCTTAGCCATGTTGTTGCTAATTACGTAATGGTTGTATGTTTCGTAACCCAAGAGTTTAGCTTTTTGCGTACGCAAATTAGCAATTTCGAGCAGTATGGCTTTGTTATCGAACTTATCGTTATTGTTACAGCGCATAACATATCCCGTGTATAGTTTTTCCCTTAAGTCACGTTTTGTTGAGTACTGCAGGAATGGAATCATACTGGGTTTTTGCAGGGTAAATACCCATTTCCCTTCGTATCCATACTGCTTGGCAGTTATAGCAGCAGCATCGATGATGTCCTTTGAAAGACCATCTAAATCTTTGGGTTTATCAATTATCAAAATAAAATTCTTATTGGTCTCATCAAGCAGATTTTCGCCAAACTTTAGCCCTAACTGCGATAGCTTTTGGTTTATATCGCGAAGTTTGGCCTTACCATTATCATCAAGGTTTGCCCCGTTTCGCACAAAATCGTCGTAATACTTTTCA
Organism: Bacteroidales bacterium UBA4073; assembly: GCA_002383425.1. Taxonomy (GTDB): domain Bacteria; phylum Bacteroidota; class Bacteroidia; order Bacteroidales; family Tenuifilaceae; genus Tenuifilum. Next base: position 12,732 of record DFYV01000128.1, read on the forward strand.
ACAGTTCGTAGCTGAAGGCTATCGAGGTTTAGGTTCGCGCGATTGTCGTACACGGCCTTTATCCTTTTGAACAGCTTATCGTTCAGGTTAATGTTATCGCGATGGGCAGTAACTTTTGGGGCAACCTGGCGGGCTATTGCCTGCATTTCGGGTGATGTTTCGGCTCCATTCAAACTGTAAAAAACTGAACTTACCTTTGAGAGCAATCTCCCCGATTTATCAAGCGCAAGAATGGTGTTACTGAAGTTTGGCTGTTCGGGATTACTAATAATGGCATCAATTTCATTTTGCTGTTCCTCAATACCTTTTTCAAAAGCGGGAACATAATGTTCCAGCTTTATTTCATTGAAGGGCGGAACCTTAAATGGGGTTTTATACTCACTGAAAAATGGGTTATCGGTCTTTATAGTGGTAAAACCGTAAACCATTGCTGCCAACGGAATAAGCAAAAATAGTTTTCTCATGGTTAATATTTTTTGGTTCGATAGCTATTTGATGTATGTAGAATACAAAGGTTTAAGATTCCAAATTCCAGATTCCA
>DFYV01000128.1:13369-13543 GCA_002383425.1 Bacteroidales bacterium UBA4073
AATTCAAAAGATATCAACCATTAACCATCAACTACTTTTCCGAACAACGAACAACTATCGTTAAACGTTAAACGTTAAACGTTAAACGTTAACCATTTAGAGGTTTGATGTTCAAAGTTCAAGGTTCAAAATCAAGTTAAAAGTTAAAAGGCAAAAGTAAAAGGTAAAAAAGCG
>DFYV01000158.1:0-2190 GCA_002383425.1 Bacteroidales bacterium UBA4073
AAATTATTTCACAGGGCAAGGAATGTAAATTGAACATCTAAATCCTTCGCCTCAGCCTTAGGTTTTAAACCCTGACAGGGTTTGATCGGCTGTATGGGCTGTTCTATTGTATTGCACAATACAGCGTAGCATGATGCCTCGCCAACCGCAAGTAAATCCCTGTCAGGGTTGATGGCTGATAGTCCCTAATTATCGGGTAATATAGCCTCACGAAAAATAGCTGGAAGTTATATATATAAGAGATATTAGTCCGCGATTGCGTAACGCAATATCACTTTATAATGATAACATGTGTTATCTTTGTTGAAATAAACCAGAGGAATGAGAATTCAAACTATATATGAGTCCAGTCAAAAAAGGCNNCAAAGAGATATAGATTGCTTCGCTTCGCTCGCAATGACGAGAATACCTTTTTAGACTGGGCTCTTAATTGATTTTTCTTACTCTCTCAGGCATCCAATGGGAACAATCCATACACCTTCGGGGCGTTGATACGCAAACTGGCCACCTGTCAGAACCATCAAAAAAGATGCTTTATTCATTCTGTCGGTATTAACTTTTTCCTGAAATCGAAGAAGATTCGCAACAGCCCCCTCAATTTGTTTGTTCCCTAATTTTACTTCAATTGCACCCCACCTGCCATCACGCAACCGGACAATTAAATCGACTTCTAACCCATTTTTATCGCGATAGTGAAACACATCGCCATCGTTAGCCTGTGCATAAATACGCAGGTCTCGTGTACAAAGTGATTCAAATAAAAAACCAAACAATTCAAAATCGGAAAGAGCCATATCGGGGTTTATTCTCAACACTGCCGTGGCGATTGAGGGATCAACAAAATGTCGCTTATGAGAAGTACGAATTGCCGTTCTGGAACGCAGTGATGGTTGCCATGCAGGCATATCTTCAATGACAAAAATTCTACGCAAGGCATTGATATAGGTAGTGATGGTTTTGTCAGAAATTTCAAAATCATTTGCTTCAATATCTTTTTTAATCGTTTGAATTGTTGCTGTAGTTGAAATGTTTCGTGCCAAAGAGCGTAAAAGCATACGTACCCGATCGGGATTCTTTTCAATATTATCAACCCGCTGAATATCCATATTTATTACAGCTTCTACATAATTGGTAGCCATACGCAAAGCTGTTTGCTCTTCCTGTTGAACAGAAGCAGGCCACCCTCCCCGACAGATCAGATAGGCTATTTTCTCTATGGTTAAATTGCTTATGCCTTCCATCTCCTGCTTTCCATCAAATAATGCACGCAACGAGACTGTCCCGTTTGAATCGTTTGACTCGAACAGACTCATTGGCCTCATCAGTAAACGGGCAATTCTCCCGGTACCTGTATGGAGAACCACATTATCTGCAGGAACCGCAGAGCCGGTAAGAATAAATTGACCCGGAATTCCTCGTTTGTCTACCTCAAATCGAACAGCATCCCACAAAACAGGAGCCATTTGCCAATCATCCAGCAGACGGGGATTAGCACCTTTCAGAAGCAATGATGGTTTTGTATCTGCCATGGCAATGTATGATGCTGATTTATCAGGATCCTGCATATACAAAACACTCTTAGATGCACGAAGTGCCGTGCTGGTTTTTCCGCACCATTTGGCTCCTTCTATCAATACAGCACCAGATGAATTTAATAACTGCTGTAATAAATTGTCACTAAGTCTTGGAAGATACTTCTTTTTAGCCATAAGAATAGGTATTGTAAAATCAAAAGTAGTAAATATTTCGACTTAATACAAACAAATTTCGGGTTTTGGCAACATTTTACTTCCGATATTGGCATTGTATTATTTCCGTATTTGGCTCTATTTTACTTCCGATTTTGGCAACATAACTTACTGGATTTTTAAATATGATGCAAACTGCATGAGTTTAGAATACTTTTTCATACCTTTAGATGAAAGTTTCCAATACTGTAATCAGCAACATCAATATGTACCAATTTCAGCAATGTTGAATATACAAAAAATAGCAAGATGTTCATTTACCAGATTTAGGTTGACTAATTCCATTCCTTATCCCTAACCTGGACAAACCAGAACCATTATTTGAATAATAGAACATTACTTTTTAATACAACTTTAAATGTCTTTCTGGCTACTTTTTGGAGTGCATTGAAATCTATAATTCAGGTACTACCCTTATTTAGTGGTTAAATATAGTTATAAA
>DFYV01000158.1:2273-9088 GCA_002383425.1 Bacteroidales bacterium UBA4073
TGCAAGTTATCATTAAATTCGTGGTCGAACCATAATTCAATGGTTATGAAAACACAAATAGTACTTTTAGGAACACTTTTCTTGTTTTCGGGTTCTTTTTGTGGAACAAACACAGAAAAGGCAAACGGAACTGAAAGAACATCTCCCATTTTTGAGGGAACTGAAAAAGCAGAAATAACTTTAATTTCTGTATTTGACAACTACCAGGTGAATCCTGAAATGAAAACATGGTGGGGTTTTGGTACCGTAATAAAAACTTCTGAAGAAAACATCCTGTTTGATACAGGAGGGAATTCAGAAATATTGCTCTTCAACATGCAAAAGATGCATATCGATCCTAAGTCAATTAATAAAGTGGTGATTTCTCATATTCATGGGGACCATATGGGCGGTTTGGAAGGATTTTTAGAAGAGAATAATGAAGTAACCGTATTCATTCCAAGTTCCTTTCCAAACTCGGTTAAAAGCATGATAACCAATAAAGGGGCTAAATATGAAGAGGTTTCGGGTTACAAAAAGGTTGCTGATTTTGTTTATTCTACCGGAGAACTTAGTGGTCCTCCAAATGAGCAATCTTTGATGATCAATTCAAAAAAGGGATTAATCGTTATAACCGGTTGCGCCCATCCTGGAATTGTAAGGATTGTTAAAAAAGCCAAAGAATTTTCGAAAAAAGACAGCGTGTATTTGGTTTTGGGAGGTTTCCACCATCCTCCAAAATCGATTATTCAAGAATTCAGGGAAATCGGCGTGGAAAAAGTAGCGCCGTCTCATTGTACAGGCGATGCTGTAAGAGATGGATTCAAAAAAGAATATGGATCAGACTTTATAGAATATGGAGTGGGGAAAATCATTGAGGTGAATTAGTAAACCGATACAACTCGGTAAAACTAAAGAATCAAGTTACAAGATTCAAGAATCAGATTTAGGCGTTTTGAGTTCTTCGAACCTCCGCCGTTCGGCTTAGGCTCTGCCTAAGTCGGATGTATAAATGCAGTCTCCAGCCTGCAATGTGCAAAAAAGCTGGTTGTTGGTTAATGGTTGATTGCAATTCGTTGTTCGTTGTTCGTTGTTCGTTGTTTGGAAATATAGTTGATGGTTAATGGTTGACGGTTGATGGTTAAAGTTTGACGTTTAACGTTTAACTTTTAACATTTAACGTTTCACGTTTAACTTTTAACGTTTAACCTTTATCCTTTATCTTATCTTAGCACCTCAAAAAAAATTAATCGAGACACATGCCCTGTCTCCACAATACTATTTAATGGAAACCCCAATATGCAAACGATTTCATATTGATAGATGTCATTTTTTATTGGTAATTTTAGGGGTATTTTTATGGCAATGAATACTAATTTGAAACCGGATAATTTAACCAAAAGCGTAAGCACTATGGACGTAAAGGAAATGACAAAGCAGCATAAGATGCTGGCCCAATGGAAGTACGAGTGGAAGCCTCTTTACCGTGGTTACACCGATAAAACATTGTATATAAACGTTAGTAGTAACGAGATTAAAGAGAAAACAGTGCCCCCAATAATGAAAGAAAAGTTCATTGGCGGAAAAGGCTACGATCTTCGCCTATTGTGGGATGCCACCAAGCCCGATACCCGGTGGAACGATCCTGAAAACGAAATCGTTATTTCATCGGGTCCCATTGGGGGTATTACCCAGTATTCTGGAACAGGTAAGTCAATTGTTTGCACCATATCACCTCAAACCGACATTGTAATTGACTCCAACGTTGGGGGTTTCTTTGGTCCATTTCTTAAATTCTCGGGTTTTGATGCCATCGAAATTCAGGGTAAGGCAAAAAATGATGTCATAATTTATATTGATGGGGTTGAACATAAGGTTGAAATTTTTGAAGCGCCTGCCGAACCTATCGATAGCCATCTTTTGGGTGAAGTTTTGAGTGATATGTTTGCCAACGATGAGGCCGATAAAAAGAATATCGGTATTGTATCGACTGGTGTTGCTGCCGATCACAGCCTGATAGGCATGCTTAACTTTACTTTCTACGATCCCAAACGTAAGTGTATCAGGCTGAAACAAGCCGGACGCGGAGGAACAGGTACGGTTTTCCGAAATAAGAAGCTTAAGGCAATTGTATGTAAAATCCCAGGTGTTAAGGGTAACCTGAACAACGTGTTTGACCTTAACGCAATTACCGAACGTGGTCAGAGGTTTAATCGGGAAATGCGCGAGCTTGACGATAAACAGAATCAGATGCGCAAAAAGGGTACCGCACACCTCGTTGAAATCATGAATGATTACGACCTATTACCAACTCATAATTTTCAGTACGGCGCGCACAAGGATGCCTACAAAATTCACTCCGACGTATGGAAAAGCTATTTCACCCAAGGAATTCCTGATGGTTGCTGGATTGGCTGTAACATGAGTTGCTCTAAGGGGGTGGATATGTTCGAATTAAAAACCGGTCCATACAAAGGGCAAAAGGTTATTGTTGATGGCCCGGAATACGAAACTGCTGCCGGTTTGGGTTCAAACTGCGGAATATTTGACCCTGAGTATGTAATTGAAACCAACTTCTACTGCGATACATACGGTATTTGTACAATTACCTGGGGTACCACTGTGGCATTTATTATGGAGTGTTACGAGCGAGGCATTCTTAATAAGGAGCGCACCGGTGGGCTTGAGCTTAATTTCGGAAATAAGGATGCTGCTCTCGAGTTAATCCATCAGTTAGCCCGTGGCGAAGGGTTTGGGAAACTGGCCGGAATGGGAGTTAAAAAATTGAAGGAGTACTTTGTTAAGGAATTCGGTGCCGACGAAAATTTCCTGAACGACATTGGAATGGTCAACAAGGGACTGGAATACAGCCAGTACGTATCAAAGGAATCGCTGGCCCAGCAGGGAGGTTATGCCATGACCAACAAGGGACCACAGCACGATGAGGCCTGGCTCATTTTTATGGATATGGTAAACAACCAAATACCAACCTTCGAAGATAAAGCCGAAGCCCTGCACTACTTCCCCATGTTCCGTACTTGGTTTGGTCTGCAAGGGCTATGCAAGTTACCGTGGAACGACGTAGAACCCGAAAACAATGCCGAAACCGATGAACCAGCCAAGGTGCCCGAGCATGTTGACAACTACGTTACCATTTATAAAGCCGTAACAGGAAACAATATCGATAAGCATGAGCTTATCCGCCAAAGCGAACGCGTTTACAACTTCCAGCGTATATTTAATATCCGTCGCGGTTACGGTACCCGCAAGTACGATGCACAACCTTACCGTGCTGCTGGCCCAGTTACTCAGGAAGAATACCTTAGCCGCGAGGAGCGATACGATAAACAGCTTAAGGAGTTAGTGGGTGTCGATCCAACCACCATGACCCTTGATGAAAAAATGGCTGCCCTACGAAAGTACCGTGAAAACCGTTACGAGCAATTGCTCGATGCTGTTTACCAGCGCCGCGGATGGAACAGGAATGGTATCCCCACCATTGAGCACCTCAAAAAAATTGGCATGGATTTGCCTGAGCTTATCGAGGTTGTAAAACCTCTACAGTAGTTCTTAACTAACCTAAATGAATCCCCCGGTTAATCCCAGAATCGGGGGATTTTTCTGTTCAGATAACGGCTGGTAATCACGAAATCCCCAAAGTGCAATATAGGCGCTTCGCTCTATAAAAGTTAGAAGTTAGAGTTTAGAATGTTTAGTATTTCTTGTAAAACTATCTGCCTTCTACCTTCTAATTTCATTTTGCATTACGTCATTGCCCCTAATATTCCTCTACCTTCCTCCATTTCAACACTTTCAGCTATCATCCTCCTACACATTTCTCTGCTCCAATCTTCCACCGTATTGTTGCTCGTAATATTTGAGGTATTCGCCGCTTACAACTGCATTCAGCCATTGCTCGTTTGAAAGGTACCAGTCAACGGTTTTTTCTATTCCCTTCTCAAATGTCAAAGAAGGTTTCCAACCCAGCTCATGCTGAATTTTACTGGAGTCGATGGCATACCGAAGATCATGCCCAGCCCTATCCTTTACAAAGGTTATAAGTTTTTCCGATTCACCCTGGCTCCTACCCAACCGCCTATCCATTACCCGGCACAAAAGCCTTATGAGGTCGATATTTTTCCACTCATTATTGCCTCCGATGTTGTAGGTGGTTCCCGGCTTGGCTTTATGGAAAATTAGGTCGATTGCAGCGGCGTGATCCTCCACGTAAAGCCAATCGCGGATATTTTCGCCTTTTCCATAAATAGGTATGGGTTTACTGTTCTTGATGTTGTGAATTGAAAGCGGGATAAGTTTTTCAGGGAATTGGTTGGGCCCATAGTTGTTGGAACAGTTCGATATTACGGTTGGCAGGTTGTAGGTATGGTGGTATGCCCTAACCAGGTGATCGGACGAGGCTTTTGATGCAGAGTATGGGCTTCGGGGATCATAAGCAGTTTTTTCGGTAAATAAACCATCAGCACTTAAGCTGCCATAAACCTCATCGGTCGATATGTGGTAGAAAAGCTTGCCATCGAAGTTACCATCCCAAAACCTACGGGTTGCATTTAGCAAAATGGTTGTTCCAACTATGTTTGTATGAATAAAAGCCATTGGATCGGTAATCGATCGATCTACATGCGATTCGGCAGCCAGGTGAATAACACCATCAATGGCAAACTGGGTGAATACCCTTTCCACATCAGCCTCGTTTGCAATATCACCCTTTACAAAACGGTAGTTGGGGTTATTCTCAATGTCGGTTAGGTTTTGCAGGTTTCCTGCATAGGTGAGCTTATCAAAGTTGATAATCAGGTAATTGGGGTAGGCCTTCACAAACCGACGAACCACATGTGAGCCAATAAAACCAGCCCCTCCGGTGATAAGAATTGTTCTACGTAGCATCCTTTAAACTTGTGTAATGAGTTTGTACTAAAAATTTCTGTAAAGAAAACAAATTTTATAGGCATATTTTGTATTGGGTTAAAAAAGATACTAAATTTGCAGCCACAAAATTTTACGGTTCGTAGCTCAGCTGGTAGAGCACGTGACTCTTAATCATGGGGTCGTGGGTTCGAGCCCCACCGAACCGACCAAAAGTCACCTGCAGGGTGGCTTTTTTTATTTTCTTTCGGCATATAAAAAATTTCACTAAATTTGTTTAAAACATTATATTGATGTCAGGATTAGGAAGTGACACCATAGGATTTCTTGCAGACCTCTCAAATAATAATAATCGCGAGTGGTTCCTGGAGAACCGCAATCGCTATGAACAGGCTCAAAACGATTTTCAGCAGCTTGTTTTTTCCCTGATTGTCGGTATATCACATTTCGATAAAACAATTGGTTCAATTGAACCTCGCGATTGCATTTTTCGCATTTACCGCGATGTGAGGTTTTCACCAAATAAGAATCCATACAAGGAAAATTTTGGGGCTTTTATTGCACCTGGAGGTAAAAAGGGTAATAGCTGTGGGTATTACATCCATATTCAACCGGGAAGTTCCTTTGCATCGGGCGGGCTTTACATGGCACCCTCGGCAGTTATGAAAGAGGTGCGTACAGCCATGGTTGATAATCGCAAGGAATTCCTGTCTATCGTTAATCATCCTACATTTAAATCAACATTTACATGGGAAGGGGCTGAGCAGGTTAAACGTACTCCGGCGGGTTTTAAGTTTGACATGGAGTTAGACTTTTTTTTGAGGCTCAAACATATTACCCCGTCGTGCTATTTTAACGATAGTACCCTAACGCATGCCGATTTTGACCAAAAAGCAATTGAAGTGTTCCACACCCTAAACCCGTTGATTGAGTTTTTAAATCAAGCTATACCATAAACCATGCGAAAAGTAATTTTTATACTCTTAGCGGTTTTCCCTTACTGTATTGCAGCCCAGGTTGGTTTTGTACAGGAGGGCATTGCCTCATACTATGACGATAAATTTGAAGGCAGAGTTACGGCATCGGGTGAGCGTTACAGCCATCTAAAGGCAACCTGTGCCCACGTCTCCATACCATTTGGTTCGTTGGTCAGAATTACTAACCTCGATAATAACCAATCGGCAATAGCCAGGGTAAACGACAGGGGTCCCTTTGTACCCGATAGAATTATTGATGTTTCAAAATCGGTGGCCCAACGTCTTGGCATGATCGAAAAAGGAATAGCTAATGTTAAAATAGAGGTAATTGATAATCAGGGTATTAATGTTGAGCCGGGAGTAAAATTACCTACTAAAAACCAATCCGAAAACAGTGGTTCAGACAATACGACAGGTACTGTAAAAGAAGAGCCTAAAGTTAATGACAGCCAGAATAATCCTACCTCCGAAACGGCGGAATATTTTTCGGTTGAGGTTCAAAAGTATAGCAAAAAGGGCTTCTTCGTTCAGCTGGCAAGCTTCAAGGAGCAAGCCAATATATTTTCGCTTTTGGCTGATGCACAGTCACTTTACGGTAAAAAGCTCTGCGTTCAAATTGCTAACGTGAATGGCGATAGACTTTTCAAGGTGCTAATTGGCCCCTTCGGCTCCCGGGCCGATGCCGAAAAGGTTAAACTCGAAACACAAGCCAGGTTCCCGGGATGTTTTATTGTTGAGATTAAGTAATGGATGAATCCGGTATAAAAAGCATGTTTTATTTTAGCAAAACAAGTTAATTAATTATCAGGATATTAATAAATGAGTCCAGTCAAAAAAGGCCAAAAGCAAACGCTTCATTGCGAGGAGGCACGACGAAGCAATCTGTTGCTCAAAGAGGTATAGATTGCTTCGCTCCGCTCGCAATGACGAGAATACCTTTTTAGACTGGACTCATAAATATTTTAAAAACTTACA
>DFYV01000012.1 GCA_002383425.1 Bacteroidales bacterium UBA4073
ATGAACTTTATGAACTTTATGAACTCTTTAGACTGGGATCAACGATTCAAAATTCTTTGTAAATTTGCACTGTTATGAGAAAATTTTCAAAAATAGCATTCGCAGTAGCGGTAATACTTACCCTGCTATTTTCATATAGCTGCAATCGTAAGGTAGCCCCCAAAAGTGCTAAGGTTGATAAAACACGCAAAATCAAGTGCCGTTGTTCCAATAACAAATTTCCCAGAAATCACTACCAGCCAGCTAATACCGATTTTGAACAATAAATAGCAGCAACGGTAATAACACTCTACTGAATTGCTTAATGGCTAATGTGATAATAATAAACCACATACTACAATGAACAAACTTCAGGTTAAGTTAGACAACATTTACCAATTTGCCTCAAGCGATGAGATTCAATCTCTTAAAGGGAAAATTGAAGAATGCCAGAGGCAAATTGACGAGAAAACTGGCAAGGGAAACGATTTTTTGGGTTGGGTTTCACTCCCCACCGAAATCAACGATATTCATATAGAAAGCATTGTGAAAGTTGCCAGCGAGCTCAAATTGAAAAGTGAAATTGTTGTGGTGATTGGTATTGGAGGGTCATACCTTGGAGCCAAAGCTGTAATTGAAGCCTTAGGGAATAGCTTTTCAATGCTCGATAGTGAAGAAACAAAAGTGCTATTTGCCGGGAATAGCATTTGTGAGGACTACCACGCTGAACTATTGAATTTTTTGGATAAGCATACCTACTCCATAGTGGTTATATCAAAATCGGGAACTACCACTGAACCTGCCATTGCCTTCCGATTGCTGAAACAGCACCTTGAGGGTAAGGTAGGCAAGACCGAAGCAGCATCGCGTATTGTGGCCATCACCGATCAGAGCAAAGGAGCATTGCGTAAGTTAGCCGAGGCTGAAGGCTATCGTACCTTTGTTATACCCGACGACGTGGGTGGGCGATACTCGGTACTAACACCCGTAGGACTTCTACCAATAGCCATTGCTGGTTTTAACATCAGGCAGCTGGTTGAGGGGGCGCGCCAGGCAATGGCCGATACCTCAGCCAAAAAACCTTTTGACGAAAACCCTGCCTGTCAGTATGCAGCAGCACGTAATGTGCTATACAATAAGGGCAAAAAGGTCGAAATTATGGTAAACTATACCCCTAAACTTCACTTTGTTGCCGAATGGTGGAAACAGCTCTATGGAGAAAGCGAAGGAAAGGAGAACAAGGGCATTTTCCCTGCAGGCGTCGATTTTACCACCGACCTACACTCAATGGGACAGTACATCCAACAAGGTGAGCGATTTATTTTTGAGACTGTGCTTTCGGTGGAAAAACCATCCCATAAGCTAACAATCCCCAACGATCCCGATAATCTTGACCAGCTAAACTTTCTGACAGGCAAGCGTCTCTCGGAGGTTAACCATAAGGCCCAACTGGGCACCATTGTTGCCCATAACGATGGTGGAGTACCCTGTATTCAAATCACCATTCCTGAGCTGAATGCCTACTGGATTGGATACCTCCTGTACTTCTTTGAACGTGCTTGCGCCATTAGCGGCTACATCTTAGAGGTGAACCCATTCGACCAACCCGGCGTTGAAGCTTACAAAAAGAATATGTTTGCCCTGCTTGGCAAACCTGGTTTTGAAGAGGAAAACAAAATATTACGCAACCGATTAGGAATGTAATGATTTTTATAAAAAGAGGTGCTATAATGCACCTCTTCACTCTTTTGTATTATGGAAACAAAAAAATTATTTTTGCAAGAAATGCAAATGGTTGAAGGTGTTGACAAATTAGAAGTTTTCTGTGGGGTATCAAACAGTTTAGCCATTGATGCTTTAATGATGCCTCCAGGAGGTTTGCTTGCTGTTGCAGGATTTGTTCTGGGCGCATGGTATGCAGGATGCTATTGATAGGTCATAGTGCATAGAGATTATTCAAATTTAACTCTGGTGCATTACTTTTAATGCATCAGAGTTATTGTTTAAATAAAAAAGATGACATTAACCATACTACGAAAATACTACCAGGTTACAACAAGAAGTGATGGTTTCTGGATGGGCTGCTTTTCTCTTCTTATTTTTTTTGTGTCCTTTATGTTAGTTGGATTATTATTAACTAATAACGAGTTGTACTTCCTCGTTTCGTTGGTATCCTTTTCAATGCTAAACGATTTTCAAAAAATAAAATTAGGGGTCAACATAGACCTGGGCAACTTTCTTGTTTTTCCATTTAGCAAGGTAACTCTATTTCTCATCCTCCTTGCAAAAAATTTCTTCTCCGAGAAGTTGATTCTACTCCTTTGCTACTTACTGGTAGTTAACTTTATACATCATTTTCATGCTTCAATCAGCTTTATACTGGTAATTACCTACACACTTTACTGCCTTATATTTATTCCTGTAGATATTCTATCGAGAAGAAAAGCCGCATTTTCAGTGGTATTTAAACTTGTAGCGCAATTAACCATACTACTTATTATCCCATTTATGGTGAGTGGTGTAAACCCAGCTGCTATTAAAACTGATATAATAACAGAATTTACAGCAAAAGCGCTTATGCCTGCTCACTACCTTGCTATTTTGGGCGTTTCTCTTTTTTTTGCTTCGCTCTCTTACTATGCCTTCAGAAAAGCTTACGTAAAAGTACCGTTTAACAGCCCATACATAATTAAAAATTTCAACAAGAACTACTGGTATTAGCCATGTTGTTAATTCTGCTTAAATATCAATTTAGATCTGTTTTCTTTTTGACATTAGTCACGACTTTTTTTGCCAGTCTGGTCGAGTCTTATTTTGCCATGAGTATAGCGCCATTGGTCTTTATGCTACACCAAAAACTATTCTGCAACGCATACTCCAGCGTGTTTATTCCACTTATACACATCAGAATATCAGACATTAATATAGCTAAGATATTCGCGCTGCATAACCTCTCCCTAATGCTATGGTTTACCTTTTGGTACTTACTGGGTAAGCTGTTTGCGTTTTTCGTACTACGCACATCGTTAAGCGCCGAGTTGTTCCATTACCTTGCATTTACATGTAGCCTGATATTCTCATTTACAATTGGAAACTACTTGAGCAATTCTGATTTGTTTACCTACAAATTCCGATTTATACAGCAGCTTACACTAAATTTAGCGTTCTCTTTCTGCCTAGTTTTAATTTTGTCGATAATACTAATAACCTCTACATATCACAATAAACTCCTTATAATAACGTTACTTCTACCTGTTTTTTTGGGTATATGGTACTTCAATTTACGGTCGTTAAAGGAGATTCCCTACTTTAAATTCCTTGTTAGAAATAATGATTAGCATAAAAGACATTCGCAAAGCGTATAAAACAAATCAAGTGCTAAAGGGTGTAGATTTGGACATTAACCCCGGTTGCATTCAGGCTCTACTTGGAGCCAATGGGGCAGGTAAAACTACCTTAGTTAATATAGTTGCCTGTATTTTAGAGGCAGATAACGGTGAACTGTTTATTGATAATGAAAGGATCACCATCGATAGCTATGGCTACAGGCGAAAAATTGGCTATGTATTTGAACAGCCAATGTATATTGATAAGTTAACACCTTACGAGTACCTGTCCTTTGTTGGTAAAATGTATGGCATTGATAAGCAGCAGATCAGCAATAGGGTGGATGAACTTTTGGAATTTTTTGGTTTAGAGGAGGACGACAACTACATAGAGAAGCTATCGAAAGGGATGAAAAGTAAGGTTAGCCTTGCTGCAGCCCTAATCCACAACCCAAAGTACTTAATTCTTGATGAGCCTTTTGATGGAGTAGATTTTTTATCTGTCCAAAAAATAACAAGGCTATTCCGCTCACTAACCGTGAAAGGATGCACAATTTTAATCACCTCTCACCAGTACGATATTATTGCTGGCCTTTGTGATAGGTTTGCCCTTTTAAAGGATGGCAAAATTCTTTTTAATCAAACATTTAGTGAGCTGGAGACAGCAGCTAAAGATTCTAAAGATTCTAACGGCAATCCCATATCGGTAAAACAGTACATTGTAACGCTTATGGATGACGATATATCCAATCGGAAAGCATTATCGTGGGTATAGCTATCGTTTTCTCTTATATAACTTCTTTTTCA
>DFYV01000116.1:0-9332 GCA_002383425.1 Bacteroidales bacterium UBA4073
TTTCATCTGTTTAAATTTATACAAGTTATTAATTTTCATATTTTATTTTTTTAACCGCAAAGGTCGCAAAGGAGCCGCAAAGGTCGCAGAGTCTTTTCTTTGCGGTCTTTGCGTAAAACTTAGCGTTCTTTGCGGTTTCTTATTTTATCTGTTTATATTTTCGTCTGTTTAAATTTATACAAGTTATTTTATTTTTTTAACCGCAAAGGTCGCAAAGGAGTCGCAAAGGTCGCAGAGTCTTTTCTTTGCAGTCGTTGCGTAAAAACTTGGCGTTCTTTGCAGTTTCTTTTTTCCATCTGTTTATATTTTAGGTACTAATGCAATTTTAGTGGAAAACATCAAAGCAAACTCATATTACACTCGGGTTAACAAATTAATAAGTACGATTATGTTAAAACCCTACAAATAATCTAATAAATATTTGATAATATGTTAGTTAGTGAGACAATGAGCCATTTCTTCCACAAAATTGGTGGTAGAACCTTAATTTATAAAGATGATTGCAGATGTCCTTTATCTTTTAACCTTTATCCTTTATCCTTTATCCTTGAACCTCGAATCCGTCTCCGCTATGCAAGGATAGATTTTTTAAGTATCACCTAAACTTATACATCTAATATTCAATCACATAATGCTTATAAAGTTACACATAGTAAACACATTTTGCTAAAATTTGCTAAAATTTTGTAGGTTTGGGCTAAAATGAATTTCAAACCTAAACTATAAATCTATGTCGCACGAACCTGTTGAAAAAATCAAAGGACTTCCGGAAAATGCCTACACAGAGCTCCGTGAAGGTGAAGAGTATCAACCTATAATGCCTCCCCATAAGGTTGTACCAGAAGTGACCACCTGGAGTGTTATATGGGGATTGATAATGGCCATTATATTTTCAGCTGCTGCTGCATACTTAGGCTTAAAGATAGGTCAGGTTTTTGAGGCTGCCATACCTATTGCCATCATTGCCGTTGGCTTATCGACCCTTGCCAAGCGGAAAGGTGCTTTGGGTGAAAATGTGATTATCCAGTCCATTGGGGCCAGTTCGGGTGTAATTGTGGCAGGAGCAATTTTTACGTTGCCCGCACTCTACATTCTAAACCTCGAAGCCCAATTTTTCCAGGTTTTTCTGTCATCGCTATTTGGTGGCATACTTGGAATACTGTTTCTTATACCGTTCCGCAAGTATTTTGTTGCCGACATGCACGGCAAGTTACCCTTCCCTGAGGCAACTGCCACCACGGAAGTGCTGGTATCGGGCGAAAAGGGAGGGAAGCAGGCCAGGCTTTTGGTCATTAGCGGATTAATTGGCGGGATTTACGATTTCATTATTGCCACTTTTGGCTGGTGGAGTGAGGTGGTTACCACCCGGATTATTCCAATCGGTGAAATGCTTGCCGAAAAAGCGAAATTAGTATTTAAGGTAAACGTTGGCGCTGCCGTCATGGGTATTGGCTACATCATTGGTCTAAAATACACGGCTATCATTGCTGCCGGTTCGTTTGTGGGATGGTTTGTAATAATCCCCATCATCAACTACTTTGCCCCGGGGTTAACTGCAGCTGTGGGCAGCAACATAACTTTAACGGTTGGGCAAATGAGCGCAGAAGAAATTTTCACCAACTACGTACGTCCAATAGGTATTGGAGGAATTGCCATGGCTGGCATAATCGGGATTATTCGTTCAAGCGGTATTATACGCAAGGCTTTTAGCTTAGCCTTTAACGAGCTCACGGGCAAACACTCGGCTATTCCGAAAGAGGAGCTTCGTACCCGTCGCGATCTCCCCATGTCCATAATTGCCGGCGGAATACTGCTAACAACCATCCTGCTATTGGTTTTCTTCCATTTTGGTGTTGTTCATAATATCACTCATGCCCTGATTGCTCTGGGAATTGTAATGATTATTGCTTTTCTGTTTACCACAGTAGCAGCCAATGCCATTGCAATTGTGGGCACCAACCCCGTTTCGGGCATGACGCTTATGACCCTTATTATCACCTCGTTGGTTATGGTTTCTGCTGGACTTTCAGGGACATCGGGGATGGTTGCTGCACTGATAATTGGTGGTGTGGTATGTACTGCCCTTTCCATGGCTGGAGGCTTTATTACTGACCTCAAGATTGGCTACTGGTTAGGCTCGTCGCCTTACAAACAGCAAACCTGGAAATTTCTTGGAACACTCGTTTCGGCTGCAACAGTTGGCGGCGTAATTATCTTACTTAACCAAACCTACGGATTCACCGGTAAAGATGCTCTTGTTGCACCGCAGGCCAACGCCATGGCTGCCGTTATTGAGCCAATGATGAGTGGTAAACCAGCACCATGGGCACTTTATGCTGCCGGCGCTTTCCTTTCGCTTATACTTACCATGATTGATGTTCCAGCCCTTGCCTTTTCGTTGGGTATGTTTATCCCTTTGCAGCTAAACACACCTCTGCTGGTTGGTGGCATAATAGCCTACATCGTTTCCACCCGTTCAAAAGATGAATTGTTAAACAGAGCACGAAAAGAGCGTGGAACGCTAATTGCATCGGGCTTTATTGCCGGTGGCGCACTTATGGGAGTGATAAGCGCCTTGTTACGGTTTGGCGGTATAAACTACGTGAATGCTGAATGGTTCGAATCGCACTCTGCCGAAATTCTGGGCTTGGTGATGTTTCTAATACTTTGCGGATACTTAATTTGGGAAAGTTTAAGAGCCAAAAAAGAGGAAGAGTAAATACTTGCTAAATGTCGAGTTTATGGCATTTAAATTTATGAGTCCACTCTAAAAAGTCATTTTTTGTTTAACCTCAGAGTTAACATAGGAAACACAAAAAACCCACGATACGCTTCGCTATGGGGCAGGCATAGAGAACTATTTAGTGTTGAAAATCAATACCCTGAGGCATTCTGCGTAAATTCTTTGCGGTTCTCAGCGGTTAAAAGATTTCAGTTTTTGTGCTTTTTAGAGTCGGCTCATTGATAATTTCAAAGTGTAGAAAGATTCGGGTACTTTTGAAATATTTACCCGCTAAGGTGGGTTTAGTTTAATAAGCAGTATATAATATTGGGGGTCAGATAGTTACACTATGGCTCGCGTCTTGCATCATGGTTCTTACCACGAACAAGTACGTAGCCTGAAAACCCCCAATGTTTCATACCGCTAACCGTTAGGGGCAATACCTAAAAAACCTTAAAACAGTCGATTCAGTTTATCATTTTTGATACTATTATTGTATATTTGGTGTATGAATCATGAAGAAATATGAGCAAACTACCTAAAGCACCGTTAGTTGAGGTTGTTTTTGAACTTAGATGGAAAATCATAAATAAGGCTGACCTATCTAAGATTCCGTATCTATATGGTGATATTTACGCTCAACTAAAGAATAAATATCCGTTTAGGGAAAGTATTGTTCCCCCAGAAATTCCAATTGACATTCTAATAAATCAACCTGTTCATAGATTCAGAACCGCTCCGAATGAATATCCATTATTTCAAGTTGGACCTGGTCTAATTACTTTAAACACCATTGACAGTAAGTATTACTGGGAAACCTTCTTAAAAGATGCAGAAGAGTTAATAAGTTCATTTCTTGAAATGTTTCCACTTCAAGGGAATGACAAACTGAATCCAAGTATATTATTTATTGACTTCTTCTCATTTGACTTTGAAAAGAATGATGTTCATCAGTTTATTAATGAGAATTTTAAGATTAATTTCAGTCAATCCTTTATAAAAGAAACAAAGAACCCTATCGATATTAATATAGGTTTCTATTATGAAATTCCCTTAGGTAATTTATCAGTAATTTTTAATAAAGGAAGAAATACAAACCAAACCGAAGGTATTGTTATGCAAACAAGAATTAATGGTATATCTGTTAATCCCCAAATTGAAGATTTACTATTATGGCTTCAACAATCACACGAAACTTGTAGTGAAATATTTAAAAACCTAACAGAGGGGAAATTGTACGAATCATTTAAATCATAACATTATGATACCTATTCTCTTAGACTTACCATCTTGTAACCAGGAAATCAATAAAAATAAAATTGAGTTCTTGACTTCTGTTACCACGTTTGTAAAAAATGAGGATATTCCATTTTCAGGTAATCGATTTAGCAACTATAATAAAAGTTTTAGCTACTATAACTATTTTAATATAGGGACTACCATTATTTCAGAATCATCTATTGAAATACCTACCACAAGTATTGATTTTGTTGGATTATATAATGATAACTATGACATTGTAATAAAATTACCAGCTGTGAAGTCTTTAACTAAAAAAGTTAGAATTAAGTCAATAACAAAATTTTCACCAAGAATTATTCTTTAATTATGGAATATATTTGGTACTCAAAGATTGACAGTGTAAATGATTTACAACAAGGAGATTTTATTCCTAATTGTCCTATTTTAGTGCCTCCCGCATCTTTAAATGTGGAAGAGCCTGAGATTGAAATAAAACTCATCGATTCTATTGTATTATCACAATCGTGTGACTTAGCTAATAGAAATATTGATATTGTTTTAGTTTGTCCTTATTATTCTTTAAAAACGTTTATTCAATCACTTCCTACCGAACAAACTAGTTCAAAAAAAGCGGTTAACAGAACAATTGATAATTTAAGAAAAGGCTTTTTATCAGGTTATCATTTACTCAATAAATCATCTGACTATTTTGAAGATTATCAGGTTGTTGACTTTCGAAATGTTTATGGCATACAGATTGACTCACTGTTAGATATTTGCAAGACACTTAAAGACCGCATACGCCTTTTACCTCCATACCGAGAGCATTTGTCCCAATCATTTGCACGTTATTTTATGAGAGTTGGTTTACCTCAAGATATATTAATTGAAGGATATTAGAAAAGTACTGCCCCAAACAAGCGTTGCATGACAAACTGGCTACCTGCCGATTAGCAAACGAGTCGGCTTTTGCAAGACTTCGTGTCGGGGGATTGAAACGCTGTTTCAATTTCCAGTTCGCCACCCACCGCCAACCGTTATGGGCAATTTGACAGATAAAACATAATACAAATCACAAATCACTTAACGCTAAACACAAAAATCAACCACCATGATAAACAAACAATCACTTATCGATCGCTTTATTCGGTACGTTAAAATTGACACCCAAAGCGACGATACTGTAACCGACAGGTTTCCCAGTACAGAAAAACAGCTCGAATTATCGAACCTTCTGGTTAAAGAGCTCAAAGAGTTAGGTGTACAAGATGTTGAAATTGACCAGTACGGTTACGTAATGGCTACTATTCCTGCTAATATCGATAAACAGGTACCCGTTCTGGGATTTTTGGCGCACGTAGATACTGCTCCTGATATGCCGGGTAAAAATGTTAATCCGAGGTTTGTGGAAAACTACGACGGAGCTGATATTGTCCTGAACAAGGAACTGAATGTCATACTATCCCCCGCAGAATTCCCTGAACTTAAGAATTATCTGGGACAAACCCTTATTGTAACCGATGGAACCACGTTGCTTGGTGCCGATGACAAGGCTGGCGTAGCCGAGATAATGACCGCTGTGGAATACATGCTCCAAACCCCTCACTTTAAACACGGAAAAATTCGTATAGGCTTTACTGTTGACGAAGAGGTAGGCCGTGGCGTCGATCACTTTGATGTTGCCCGATTTGGAGCCGAGTTTGCCTATACCCTTGATGGAGGCGCTATTGGTGAGCTGGAATTCGAAAACTTTAATGCGGCTAGCGCTAAAATTACCATTCAAGGGCGTAACATTCATCCGGGATATGCAAAAGACAAAATGCTTAATGCCTTACTAATAGCTCAGGAATTCAACAGTTTGCTTCCAGCTCATGAGCGTCCGGAACATACGCAAGATTACGAAGGGTTTTACCATCTGATAAAAATGGATGGCTCGGTGGAAAAAGCAACATTCCAGTACATTATTCGCGACCACGACCGTAAAAAGTTTGAGGCACGCAAGGCATACATGCAACGCATTGCCGATTACATGAATGCCAAATACAGTGGCGGAACTGTTGCTCTGGAACTGAAAGATCAATACTATAACATGCGCGAAAAGGTTGAACCGGTTTACCATGTAGTTTCAACCGCCATTAACGCCATGGAAGCCGTTGGCGTTAAACCTGTGGTTAAACCCATTCGCGGTGGCACCGACGGTGCGCGACTTTCGTATATGGGACTCCCCTGCCCCAACCTTTTTGCAGGTGGCGAAAACTTTCATGGTAAACATGAATATGTTCCTGTTGAAAGCATGGTTAAGGCAACCGAGGTTTTACTAAAAATCGTTGAGCTATACGCCTCAAAGTAATCGGATTAGCAAGAAAACCGTACAAAAAACGACTTGTATTCACGAAGTCCCGATTTATTGGGATTTCCCGAAGCGCAGCGTGAATACAACATTGCAAAGTGAATATTGCAAAATGCAAATTGCAAAGTCATTTTCCCTCTCCTTTGGCAGTGATTACGGATTTTGCAACAATTTTTAATGCTACTTGCTGCGAAGTCTAATAATCGTTCCGATAAATCCGTTCCTTTTGCATTTTTCAATTTGCATTCTGCATTTTGCATTGAGCCATTGCGACTAACGAGGGGCTTCCCCTCGTTTTTACTTTTTGGTAAAAGGTTCCAGTATCTCCCAGAAAATTCGGAAACCACCAGGAGCATCGTAGTGATAGTAAAGGTAAATCTTTTCGGATAGCGGGTCATAGTGGGAGTATAGCAAGCTATTATACGGATCGCCTTCCTCAACAATATAGTCAAAACCGAACACCTCAAACGAAATGCTATTATCCGGATTAACGGTTATATTCATGGTCTCACCATATTCACCCCAAACGGCAAAATTGGTGTAACAGCTACTACCGTCAATAGTAATCAACTCTTTTGTGAACTGCATATCACGGTATGGCTCGGTGGGATAAGTCCCGAAATTTGGGTGGAAGTAGGTTAAATCCGACAGGTAAAAACCTGCATAGCTATTGGCCACCAGAACCTCAGTTTGCGAATTGCTTGTCACCTCCCGTCCATCATCAAGTACCGACACATACTTAAGTATGAAATAATCGCCAATATCGGCATTCGTTGGATCATCGGGCAGGGTGTAGTTTTCGAGCTGAATACCATCCTTGAGCTGTTGCCAGGTGAATGCCTGACTTAGCATAATGGTGTCCGAGAGGTTTTGTCCGCTTACGCTGATATTTCCAAGTTCCACAAAGTCCGATGATTGGTTTGTGGCATTATGGAAGAATTGCTTATAAACCTTTACTTCCTGTATGGCAGGCCCCTGATACACCTTTATTTCAACATCCACGCTGCTTGACGATTTTGGTAGTAATTGCACCAACCAAGGGCCTTCAACTAAACCTCCGGTTTTTACATCGGATGTCATCAAGTCGTCATCCATCAGGCAGGAGCTCATCAGCATGGTAAAGGCAGCTATGAGTACAGCTACCTGCATCGATTTAATATTTGTAATTTTCATCTGTTTAAATTTATACANNGCCTGCCCCGCCTGCCCCGTAGCGATGCGTATCGGGGGTCGTTGCAGTATTATTTTTATAATTCATTAACAACTCGTTTAACACCTTGTTTTAAAGTAACAACATTAAAATTTATTAGCAAACCAAGTTTAAAATTACCAAGTTTCAAATAGGTCAGCGTTTGAGCCAAATGTATATCATTAAGTGCATCGACACTCTTAATTTCTATAACGACTTTATTTTCAACCAAAATATCAATTCTATACCCACAATCTAATTTTACCTCTTCAAAAATCAAAGGCATTGGTTTTTCTTTTGCAACAATTAGCCCTTCTTGCGTTAGTTTATAATACAAACATTCTTTATATGCACTTTCGAGCAACCCGGGTCCAAGTGCTTTGTGTACCTCTATTGCTACACCAATTATTTTATTTGATATTTCGTTTTCAGTCATAGTGAATTAGTTTTAATAGCAAAATTCGCAAAGCAGTCGCAAAGGTCGCANNGGCGTTCTTTGCGGTTTCTTTTTTCCATCAGTTTATATTTTCATTATTTTTATCCCAAAGGTAATATCGAATCGTTATAATCATGCTCGTGTGTGTCTAAAATCCGTCATGGGCGTTTTCATATTTTATATTTTTAACCGCAAAGGGCGCAAAGGAGTCGCAAAGGTCGCAGAGTTTTTTCCTTGCACCTGCCCCGCCTGCCCCGTAGCGAAGCGTATCGGGGTAGCGAAGCGTATCGGGGGTCGTTGCATAAAAACTTGGCGTTTTTTGCGGTTTCATCTTATAAATTCTTTAAATTGATTAAATATTATCGGCAACATCCCACCAAACCCTGGTATTCAAATCATCGCTCCCCTGACGCCCCACTGCGGTGGTCAGGTTATTCCTGTTACGCGAATACTCATCGGACGGGTAGCGTAAACGCTGCGGAATTTTTCCATCATTCAAGCCATCAATGGCAGGAGTAAGCTGTGGGTAACCCGTCCTACGCCACTCAAACCAAGCCTGTAAGCCCTGGTCGAACATGGCGATCCATTTTTGGGTGTAAATTTTTTCAAGTTCCTTACCCGTTTCCCAGGAACCGTCACGGGACAAGTAATCGGTTGAGAAGTTATCAATACTTAGCGATACCCCAACATAATCGTCGTAGTAAATGGGGACTTTTTCAATAATTTCGGTGGCATACTGCCGGTACGATTCCTGAACTCCCATTTCGTAGTAATACTGGGCAGTTTCGGGGCCGAATGTAAGTAAGCCACGGAATTTTGCCTCAGCAAGGAGGAAACAAACCTCAGCACGGCTCATGAACATACCGGGGGCGGTTGCGCTTCGAAAGTATTCACCCAACATGGAGGTTCTTTTTATGCCATTACCTAAGTATGCAGCAGCCCTGGCCGAAGTCATACCATTAGGTAAACCAATCCAGTAACCTCCTGCCTGAGGGGTTTCGGCATACACCACAATTCGCCAATCGGGGTGATCGTGCTTGTTCGGATTATACATGGCATCAACCAATGTCTTGCTAACCCTATGATCATCACGGGTTTTATAGGTTTCGTTCAGGGGATGGTTATTGGGGTATGAGCCTAAGTATATCAAAGCAGCATTTTCGGTGTTACTGTTGATAATAGGATAGGTAGCCGGATTGGAAACTATACTATCAATTTCATCACGGATTAAATCGAGGTACTCAGGCCTGTGCGACATACGCATGAGCAACCTTAAACGCAGGGAATTGGCAAACCTCTTCCACCGGGTAATATTACCCCCAAACAGTATATCACCATTCACTTCCAGCCCATCCTCCTGAAATAAGCTGTTAGCTTCCTTGAGCTTAGCATT
>DFYV01000116.1:9359-9617 GCA_002383425.1 Bacteroidales bacterium UBA4073
AGCCTGATAATTCCTGTTACCTAACCTTTGTCCCATTTCGTAAATTCGCTGTGTTTCAATTGCCGGTCCTGCATACAACCAGTTCCAAACCGAGTTAATTACATCGTTACGTGGCACGTACCTATCCTCATCGGTATATTGTACTTTTGCCATGTGCTGTACCCAGCACGAACCTATCTCATGCCCCAGCCAAACATCAAAAACCTGATCGGCAATACCCTCTATGGCATTAGCCAGCAGCTTATCGGGGTAATCCTT
>DFYV01000169.1:0-14450 GCA_002383425.1 Bacteroidales bacterium UBA4073
TGATCCGACTCGAACGGACGACCACTTGCACCCCATGCAAGTGCGCTAGCCAACTGCGCCACACCCCGCTTTTACTTTGCGATGCAAAGATACTGATTTTTTTAAATTATAGCATACTGCCAATTTTTTTTAACATTAACCTCAAAGGGCTAACCTTTCTATATCCCACAAAAACTCAGAAGCACTTCCATACCTACCAGCAATAGCAATCTGCATCATCTCCTTTAGCTGAGTACGTGTGTAATAGTGTGGGGGCTTGGCCAGTTGAGGTTTAACTGTACATTTATGCAGTATGCCCATCAATCTATCAGGAACTCTATTCGATTTGAGTAAGGGTTGTGTCAGCTGAACATGAATGGTTTTCAGCGGATTTCCTGTTCGCCATGGTTCAATACGTGTAAAGAGCTGCCATAAGGTAACCCCCATGGCGTAAAGGTCAGTATGATACCCTATTAATTCCCAAAGGTTAAGAATTTGTTCAGGTGCTGAGTAAATTAAGGCGAAAGGCAATTTCGTTACGCCAGTCTGCAGTGGCTCTGCGGGAATACGTGCCATGCCAAAATCGACTATTCTAACATCGGCTTTAGCAATATCATTGGGGTTATTAGTTGTAACTATTACGTTGGATGGTTTAATATCGCAATGGACAAAACCAGCGCTGTGAATTCGCTGAAGAGCTTTTAATGCTTTTATGGAAAGTAAAATCAGATCGGATAGTCTTAACTTGCGATGGAACCGCCAGCGAGTGATATCGTTAAAGCTGATGCCTTCAATAAAATCGGTTATCAGGTAGTAAACGCCATTGGACAATATCAGCTCTGTGCTTAAACCGGAGCATGCAGTGCATGCTTGTGCTTCACGCTCAACCCGCCAAAAGTATGCTGGTGAGGAATTTACCCAAGGATGGTAGCGTTTTATTACTACCTTTCGGCCCGATTTTTCAGAAAAGCCAAGGTAGGTAGAACAAATCTCGCCGTTAGGTTTGAGAACAGAAGCAGAATCGGTTGGAGCGATAAGGTAAGTATCGTTTTCCCCCTTGATTTCCAACCGATTCTGTAAGGTCATAGTGATATGCTATTTAGCTGAATTTTGATATTATCTCACGGGTTTTAGCAATCTTGTTTTCAAGCATCTCGTGCGATTTTGCCTCTGCAATAAATCGAAGGTAAGGCTCCGTGTTCGATGGACGGATGTTGAACCACCAGTCAGGAAATTCCACGCGGTATCCATCGAAATCGAATGAAGCTGTGGGCTGCTCTATGGATGTAAAGTACTGGCGGACGGCATCCATTGCCTCACGTTTTCGTTCAAGCTTGAAGTTGATTTCACCTGAATTGGCATAGGTTCCAATACGTGCTATCAGCTGGGAAAGTGATATACCTTGAGCTTTCATCGTGCTAACCACATTCAGGATTAGAATGCAAGCCAGCATGCCAGAGTCGGAGTAGAAGAAATCGCGGAAGTAGTAATGACCTGCCAATTCACCGCCAAAAATACCATCTATTTCGCGAAGTTTTTTAGCTGCAAAAGCACGTCCTACCCGCCATGTATGCATGGTTGCACCCATTGGGGTAAGATATTCACCTACAGCTTTTGATGTTCTGATATCCTGCAAAACATTCCCCTTTAAGCCTTTCTCCTGTAGGAAGTAATGCCCCAGAACGCCAATCATGAGGTCGGGTGATATGAAACGGCCATTTTCATCGACAAACATAACCCTATCAGCATCGCCGTCGAATATTATCCCCAAATCGCATCCGTTAATCTTAACTAAGTTTTGAAGGTCAACCACATTCTCCGGGATTAATGGGTTAGCCTCGTGGTTAGGAAATGTACCATCGAGCTCATCGTACAGGTAGAGAGGGCTACTGCCCAGAATATCCTTAACTATTAGCGCAGCCATGCCATTGGAGCAATCGATTCCAATTTTCAGGTTAGAGTAATTGCGTTTGAAGCCATTCAAAAAGTTGACATATTCAACTTTTATATCGTAATCAATAATTTGCCCTTTGGTTGAGGCAGGGACAATCGGGTCATTTTTTTTCATTCTTTCCTCAATAACCTTAAGACCGGTGTCGTACCCAACTGGTTCGGCATTCTCGCGCGACACCTTCATGCCATTGTACTCTCGAGGATTATGTGAGGCCGTAATCTGAACCGATGCCTTAAAATCACCTTTTGCTGTAGCATAGTACACCATTGGTGTTGTGGCCAAACCAAGATTATACACGTTGGCTCCGGCATCGGTAATACCCCGGGCAAGGTAGTCGAATATCTCATCGGACGATTCCCGGGCATCGCGGCCAACCAGCACACGGTCGGTTTTCAGCAAATCAACCAGAAAATATCCAATTTTATAGGCATCGTCCTTACTAAAATCCTTGTTATAAACGCCTCTAACATCGTAGGCATGAAATGCACCCATATCACATAAATTTTAGCTGTTAAACATCTATTTTTTGAATGCAAAAGTAAAATAATATTCTAATGCAGCTAATAAAGAGTATGCGAACATGGTTTCGGCTCTAACCATCAACATATATAACCATACTGATTAGTTAGGTGTAATGGCTCAATGTAGAATTCAGAATGAAAAATACAAAATAGAACATATTTAAATGGGTTGAAAGCATTGTTAGAGGAAGGTAGAGGAAGGTAGAGGAAGGTAGAAGGTAGAAATTAGAAGACGGATTATTTTAAAAGAAATACTAAACATTCTAATTTCTTAATGCTAACTTCTAACTTCTAACTTCTAACTTCTAACTTCTAAATTTATATGGAGTGAAGCAACTATCTTGCCCGTCAGGGAATCCCGATACTTCGGCTTCGCTCAGTACACGTCGGCAACTTGGTGAACACAAGCCTTTAGATGTGGTAGGATAAACCTTTGGAGTTGAATAAAATCAAAATGTTTGCCGACTAAGTGATAAAAATAGAATCATTATTACTAAATTTCGGAAATAAAACCAAATCTAAATAATTAATTATCAATACCTAAACTTTTATACGATGAAAAGAAAAGGTTTAATTATCTTAACCATTGGATTAATGGGAACAATGATTGCATGTACCGGCAAAAAAGAAACTGGTAATCCACTCCTGGTAGAATACACTACTCCATTTGGTGTTCCACCCTTTGATAAAATAAAGGTTGAGCATTTTGAACCGGCCATTACTGAAGCGATTAAGCAACAGCTGGCTGAAATTGAAGCTATTACATCAACCACTGAAACGCCAACCTTTGAGAACACCATCCTTCCCCTTGATAATAGCGGGGAATTACTGGAAAACGTGATTCTCACCCTGGAAAACCTGAACTCTGCCAATACCAGCGACTCACTTCAGGGAGCAATAAAAAAGATATCGCCCATGCTATCGAAGCATCGCGACGATATCAGCATGAATTCTAAGCTCTTTGAACGGGTAAAGGCTGTTTACGAAACCATTGACAAAAATAATTACACATCGGAACAAAAATTACTTATAGAGAAGACCTATAAAACATTTGTCCGCGGTGGTGCAAACCTCGATGCCGAAAAACAGGCTAAACTGCGCGAAATTAACCAACAACTCTCAATGCTTGCCTTGCAGTTCAATGAGAACCTGCTTGCCGAAAACAACGATTACCGAATTGTAATTGAAAAGGAGGAAGACCTTGCAGGTTTACCTGAGTCAGTAAAAGCAATGGGAGCAGAGGAGGCAAAAGCCCAAGGCCTTGAGGGCAAATGGGTTTACACAATTTATAAACCCAGCATGCTACCTTTCCTTACCTACTCTCAAAATCACGACTTACGTGAAAAACTTTACTATGGGTATTACATGCGGGGAAATAACAACAATGCACACGACAATAAGGAGATTATAAAAAAGATAGTTGACCTGCGACAGCAAAAAGCCGAACTGTTAGGATATCCCACTCATGCCCATTACGTGTTGGATGTAAATATGGCAAAGGTTCCGGAAAATGTTTACGATCTACTGAATAGGCTGTGGGAACCTGCTATTAAGAGGGCAAAAGCAGAGCTTAATGAGATGCAAAAGCTGGCTAATGCCGAGGGGGCAAAGGAAAAAATTAGCGCTGCCGACTGGTGGTATTACGCCGAAAAAGTACGAAAGGCTAAATACGATTTAGATGAGGAAATGCTCCGACCCTACCTTTCGTTAGATGCAGTTCGTGAGGGTATTTTTAACCTAACCGACAAGCTATACGGACTAAAGTACATTAAACGCACCGATCTACCCGTTTACCATCCTGAATGTGAGGTTTACGAAGTTCAAGAAGCCGATGGGAAACATGTAGGAATACTTTACCTCGATTTCTTTCCACGCCCAAGTAAATCGGTTGGCGCATGGTGTACAACTTACCGTAGCCAAAGAATCAGACCCGATGGAACTTTTGTTACGCCTGTTGTTTCAATTGTTTGCAACTTCACAAAGCCAAGTGGCGATAAACCGGCACTCCTAAGTTTTGATGAAGCCGAAACATTTTTCCATGAGTTTGGCCATGGGCTTCACGCTCTTTTTAGCAAAGTCCAATATGCTGGATTGAGAGATGTTCCCCGTGATTTTGTTGAGCTACCCAGCCAGATCATGGAGCACTGGGCTGGACACAAGCAGTACCTGAAGGAGTACGCTCATCATTACCAAACCAGCGAACCCATGCCCGATGAGCTGATCAACAAGATTGAAGCCAGCGGCCATTTCAATCAGGGATTTGCTACCACTGAATACCTGGCCGCATCAATCCTTGATATGGATTACCATACCCTTTCATCCGAAAAGGCAAAGATTGACGACATAATTGCCTTTGAAAAGGCATCGATGGATAAGATTGGGCTTATTCCCGAGATTTTACCACGTTACCGTAGCACATACTTTGCCCATATTTTCAGTGATGTAATGGGTTACTCCAGCGGTTACTACTCATACATCTGGGCCGAGGTGCTCGATAGCGATGCCTTTGAAGCCTTTGTTGAAAGTGGCGATATCTTCAACAAAGAAATTGCTACCAAATTTCGCACGTGCGTACTCGAAAAGGGTGGGTCGAAGGACGCAAAGGAACTATACAACGATTTTAGAGGCAAAGAGCCCAGCATTGAGCCATTGTTAAAAAATAGGGGGCTAAAATAGATGTTCCAAAATAAAGGAGAGCGGGTAAATGCCCGCTTTTCCTTTTTATAAAACAGCATGGCTAATGGGAAAAATAGTTGATGGTTGATGGTTGATGGTTGATGGCAATTCGTTGTTCGTTGTTCGTTGTTTGTTGTTCGTAAAAAAGAATCTGGAATCTGAAATTACTCCCCCTTTGAAAAGGGGGTTGGGGGGATTGATTTGAATCTTGAACCCTTCGATTTCACTCAGGGCAAATCTGAAATCTTGAATCTGAAATCTTGAATCTGAAATCTTGAATCTTGAATCTTGAACCTTTAATGTTTAACGTCTAACGCCTTATGTGCCTTTTGCCTATAAACTTTTTAGGCTGAACTCATGATTAAAATAGAAAATTACACCTTGAAATCTCACTGAGTTTATTCAACAACATTTAATGCCAGTAATAAAATAAAAGGGAAGATGTGGATAAATGAGCTTATAAAGCAAAATAAGTAAAACAGAAAACCCCTTGAATATTGTTTTTTTAAATGTCTTGTAACTCATCTTTTTCAATACCAGCCTGCTTAAGAATAGAATACAGCGTTCCGGTAGGAATATCTTTGTTGTGCATTGGTATGACGGAGCGTTTACGGGAAACCGGATGCAACCAAATTTGGTGGCTTCCACGACTACGGTCTAAAACGAAACCATTCTGTTTTAGAATTCTTACAACATTCTTTGGCGTTAATGATGGAGTGTTGCTCATACAGCTACTTCGAGGGTTAAGGCATATTCAAGCGTATTCGATTCGTCGGGTACGGGTTCATTATGTGCAACGAGGCTTTCAATATATAACCCGATGGCTTCTTTGGCCATCGCAATGGCTTCATCAACTGTCTCCCCATAGGTAATGCAACCAGGTAATGTCGGTACTGTTGCGGTGTAGCCTCCTTCCGGTTCTCTGTTTAATAATACCCTGTATGTAAATTGCTTCATATTTTTAATATTTTAATGTGCATAAGCATGTCAATTTTTAAAATCCCGTATTATGGCATCAATGGTAACGAAGATATGATTTTTTTCTTCGTCATTACACTGTGTTATTTTCTGAACCTTGCTTAGTGCCTCCTTGTTCAGTTCAATATCGGTATTGCCTACAAGGTAATTGAACGAAACATCTATAGCCTGCTCCAGTTTGGTAGTCATTTCAATAGTTGGTTTGATTTCGTTTCTTTATACCTACTAACAGCATCGTTGTTGATATTAATCATTTAATCCATCTTGCTTTGCGAAAGGTTTTTCATTTTTCTTTCCTGTGATAACCGTCCCCCCAAAGTCATATTTGTACATTTAAATGTACGAAGCTAAAAGATATTGCAAAAATAAAGATACTATTCCAAAAGTGTGCATTTGCTAAACTTTTTTCAAATTCAATATAATACATTTTTGGGTATGGTGTCAATATAAGTTAATTCTTATACCTGCTGTTAACTCCTTGCAAACCAACAAGCTGCCAGTATCTTGCTCCGTAGGGCTTAAAGTAAACGTATATGGTGTAACCATTTTCGGTATCGTAAAAGGTTGATTCGATACGGTTATAATCGGGGGTGGCAGTACCTGTTGAAACAAAAACATACTTGTAGTTGTAAAACCCTTGTTTTAAGAATAGCTTAGCCTCGTAGTTTCCGCTTTGCGGGTTAAAGTTCATCCTAAATTTAGGGTTGAGCTGCCAACCGGTTAGCTCGCCAAACAGGTAAATATCGCCGTCAAACTGAAGATCGTTGTTCAGCGTAAAGTAAACCCACGTGTAATCGGCTTCGGTTGGGCTATCGGTTACATCATCACACTTTATAATGTATTTCCCGTTTATATCTCTACTGTCGGTGTATCGGTAACTTTTTACCCTTTTATCGGGGGTAAGCATTGTGTGGTAAACACCATCGAAAAGTCTAATTCCTTGCACTTCGGCGGTTTGGTAGTGAAACGATTTGATGTTCAGCTGCCTGAACTCGTTCCCACCTTCAAATACTGGCCATGTGGGTGTATAATACTGTAATCTATCGCCATCGATGTACTGGGGCTTTTTAATAATCAACTTGTTGTAGGGCTGATTGTTCTGGTCAATAAGCACAACAATATCAGTGTCAGGGTCAATTTTGCCGAGTTGCGCAGTGTTCACCGTAAGCTCCACTTGTTGGTGTGTGCGTTGAATGCTTGTTGCAACCGGTTGGCGGACCAGGGCGTCAATTTTTACCTTTGGCT
This sequence comes from Bacteroidales bacterium UBA4073, assembly GCA_002383425.1. GTDB lineage: Bacteria > Bacteroidota > Bacteroidia > Bacteroidales > Tenuifilaceae > Tenuifilum. Next base: position 7,354 of record DFYV01000169.1, read on the forward strand.
CGTAAACCCTGAACTGCTGCTGGAGTACAATCTCCTGCCTATTGCTCTGTTTTACAACTTGTAGAATGTAATTGCCCGATAGTTTGAGTTTAAGATTGCTATTGGGGATTGACAGGGCGTAATGCCGATACTGAACCATTGTGCCCGATGAGTACTGGTATTCGTACAAAGGGTTAAATTCAAAACCATCGGCATATTCCATGAAGTTTATGTTTGTACGTTGCCAGCTGTAATTGCAATGTATTACGGTGTACTCAAGTTGCTCAATGGATTCCGATAAATCGTCGAATTCAACCGTTATGGTTTCATCGGTATTGAACTCAGCTACGGGTTGATTAAGCTCAAAGCCAGTTTTATATGCTTTAATCGATTTTATTTCCGTTTGGCAATAGTTCGATAATTTAGTAGTATCCTGTAAAACATTTAGCGTTATATATCTGTTATTTGAGTAACAAAAATGGCTGAGAGTTATGATAATAAAAAATAATGCATTTATTTTGCCATGTACATATATGGTAAACTTGATATACATCAACTTACTATTAGAGTTAGGTTTTACCAAAGATACTACATTTGTGGCTGATTTTTTAAACTAAGGTTCAATATTTCTTAAGTTTGTTGTAGCTTATAAACGTTAGCATAATGTCTAAAGTGATTAAAATTAAACGTGGATTAAATATTCCGTTAAAGGGTTTGGCCGAGAAGGTGCTTATGCGCCTCGGTAAAGCTGAAACTTACGGGGTAAAGCCAATCGATTTTCCCGGACTTGTTCCTAAGCTCAATGTGGCGGTTGGCGATAGGGTTAAGGCGGGCTCACCTTTATTTTACGACAAGTATCGGCCCGAGGTTTTGTTTGCTTCGCCAGTGAGTGGCGAAGTGGTTGAAGTTAGAAGGGGCGAACGAAGGGTCATACTCGAAGTGGTAGTAAAGACCGATAGTGGTGATGTTGCCTACGAAGATTTTGGTGCAGCATCGCCCGATTCGCTTACCCGTGATGAGGTTATTGCCAGGTTGCTGAAAGCAGGGGCATGGCCATACATCAGGCAGAGGCCATTTGGGGTGGTAGCCAATCCGACCGATACACCTAAATCAATCTTTATTTCAGGTTTCGATACCTCACCTCTGTCTCCCGATATGGATTTTGCTGTGCATGGCGAGGAGCAAAACTTTCAGGCCGGTATCGATGCATTGCGTAAGCTTACCTCCGGTAAGATACACTTGGTTCTTAACGCCGATTACCCTCCAGCAAAAGTATTTGCCGATGTTAAGGGGGTTGAATTTCACTATTTCACCGGTCCTCACCCTGCCGGTAATGTGGGCGTTCACATCCACCATATCGATCCAATTTGTAAAGGCGAAGTGGTTTGGGTGGTGAACCCTTTGGATGTGATTATCATTGGGCGCCTTTTCCTGAAAGGTATTTACGATGCCACAAAGGTTATTGCGCTGGCGGGTTCCGAAGTGCTTAAACCCCGATACTACAAGCTGATTTCGGGGGCAAGTATTGAAAGCATTGTTAATGACAATATCAGTACAGAAAAGCAGGTTCGTATTGTTAGCGGCAACGTCCTTACCGGAACCCGGGTCGATAGGCTGGGCTACCTTGGATTTTACGATAATATGGTAAGCGTAATCCCCGAGGGGAACAGGCATGAATTTTTTGGGTGGATAGCTCCTGGTGTTGATAAGCACAGCGCTTCACGTACGTTCCTCTCGAAACTTATTCCCGGTAAACGTTTTGCAATCGATACCAATATACATGGGGGCCATCGTGCTTTGGTGGTTACCGGTCAGTATGAAAAAGTTTTGCCCATGGATATCTATCCCGTTCACCTAATCAAGGCTATTCTGGCAAACGATATTGATAGGATGGAACAGCTGGGGATATACGAGGTTGTGGAGGAGGATATGGCGCTTTGCGAGTACGTTTGCGCATCAAAGACCGAGGTGCAGGCCATACTTCGGGGTGGCATTGAAACCATGATAAAAGAGTTAAGCTAATATAACATTTGCAAGATGAAAGCGTTACGAAATTATTTGGATAAGATTAAACCGCACTTTCAGAAAGGTGGGAGGTTTGAGATGTTCCACTCAACCTTCGATGCTTTTGAAACTTTCCTGTTTGTGCCCAATACTGTTACTACAAAGGGTAGCCACATTCGCGATGCGCTCGATTTGAAGCGTACCATGTCCATTGTGATAATTGCTTTGATACCAGCAATGCTTTTTGGCATGTGGAATGTAGGTTACCAGCACGCCCTTTCCATTGGGGCAAGCTGGGAGTTTTGGCAAACGTTCTGGTATGGTTTTCTGAAGGTATTACCGCTTATTGTTGTCAGTTATGGTGTTGGGCTTTCCATAGAGTTTGCCTTTGCCCAGGTCCGCGGGCATGAGGTAAATGAGGGGTTTCTGGTTAGCGGAATACTAATTCCGCTTATCATGCCCGTTGATGTACCCCTTTGGATGCTTGCCATAGCGGTAGCATTTGCTGTTATAATAGGTAAGGAAGTTTTTGGAGGTACAGGTTACAACGTGTTTAATCCGGCGTTACTTACCAGGGCTTTCCTTTTCTTTGCTTACCCCTCGCATATGTCGGGCGATAAGGTATGGATAGCTGGCTTAACCAAGGGGCAAGGTGTAATCGATGGTTTTTCGGGAGCAACCCCGCTGGCTAAGGCAGCTGCATATCAAATCGATACAATGCCATCGGTGTACGATATGTTCATGGGGTTTATTCCCGGATCGGTAGGTGAAACATCAACCTTGGCCATACTTATTGGTGCAGCCATTCTGGTAATAACTGGTATTGGAAGTTGGAAAATTATGGTATCGGTTTTTGGAGGAGGACTGGCAGCAGGCTTGCTTTTCAATGCTTTTGCCACTAACCCTTACATGCAGATTCCTGCATGGCAACATCTGGTAATGGGAGGTTTTGCATTTGGTGCCGTTTTTATGGCCACTGACCCTGTAACTGCATCGCAAACCGAAAAGGGTAAATGGATTTATGGCTTTTTGGTGGGTTTCATGGCATTGCTGGTTAGAGTGCTAAATCCCGCTTACCCCGAAGGCATGATGCTTGCCATACTTCTTATGAATGCTTTTGCCCCGCTAATCGATTACTACGTGGTGGAGGCAAACATACGACGCAGAATGAAACGCTCCAAAAAGGTTGCTAACGTATAAACATCGCTGAGCTATGAGTTTAATTGAAAAGATAAAAAGCATGGATCGCAACAGCAACGCCTACACCATAATGTACTCGTCGGCAATGGTCATTATCGTTGCCTTGCTGCTGGCAGTAGCCTCAACTGCGCTAAAACCGGCACAAACCAAGAACGTTGAAACCGAAAAAAAGATTGATATTCTTCGCTCAATAGGAATGGCCGAAGGGGTAGAAAAAGCCACGAACAAGCATAGCTTTGTTTCGGAAAATTTCACCAAATATATTGCTGAACAATATGTGGTTAACTCCAATGGTGATACCATAACTGGAGTTATTGCCTTTAATGTGGATATGAAGGTTGAAATGGCAAAGCCCCTCGAACAACGTAACCTTCCCGTTTACAAGGCAAAACTCGATGATGGGAGTGTGAAGTATATCATTCCCTTGCGTGGGCGTGGCCTTTGGGGACCCATTTGGGGATATATTGCCCTGAATGATGACTTGAATACCATTTACGGTGCTACTTTTGCCCATCAGGGCGAAACACCTGGGTTAGGTGCTGAGATTTCCACCCCTGAATTCCAGCAACAGTTTAAGGGAAAATCAATTTTTCAGGGCGACAGCATTCTAACCTTTACCTCCGTTAAGGTGGTGAAGGGAGGTGCTACCGCTAACGATCCCCATGGTGTTGATGCCATATCGGGTGGAACTATTACAAGCAAAGGGCTTGAGTCTATGCTTTTCGACTGCCTGTCGGGTTACCAAAACTATTTCGATAAAGTTAAAAAACAGCTTAAATCATGAGTGATGTCAAGGAAAGAGAACCATGGTTCTCACCAAAGAACATAAAGTTGCTTACCGGGCCTATCAATTCTCAAAATCCGATTACGGTATTAGTGCTTGGTATTTGCTCAGCTCTGGCAGTAACCGTTAAGCTTAAGCCTGCCATTGTTATGGCCATTTCGGTTACCGTGGTAACAGCTTTCTCAAACCTGATTATTTCGTTAATTCGAAAATCAATACCCAACCGAATTCGCATAATTGTTCAGCTGGTGGTTATTGCTGCACTGGTAATTCTGGTTGATCAAATCCTGAAAGCTTACGTGTACGATGTAAGTAAACAGCTGTCGGTATTTGTGGGGTTAATCATCACCAACTGCATAATCATGGGACGCCTCGAGGCTTTTGCCCTTGGTAATAAGCCTTGGCCATCGTTCCTCGATGGTATTGGTAATGGCTTGGGATATGGGTTGATTCTGGTTATTGTGGCCTTTTTCCGTGAATTGCTTGGTTCAGGAACAATTTATGGATACAGGGTGATACCCACTGAATGGTACATCGGTAACGGTGGTTTTTACGAAAACAATGGGATGATGATTTTGCCTCCCATGGCACTGATTACCGTTGGTATTATAATTTGGATTCAGCGTAGCCGAAACCGCAAGTTAATTGAGGAGTAACCCTTTAAATATAAAACTCAGCCATGGAACATCTATTCAACATATTTATAAAGTCGATATTTATCGACAATATGGTTTTTGCTTACTTTTTGGGGATGTGTTCGTTTCTGGCAGTATCAAAAACCGTAAAAACTTCTATGGGGCTCGGGATTGCAGTAATATTTGTGATGGCTATTACTGTGCCGGTAAACTACCTGATGAATAAGTACCTTTTACTGCCGGGTGCTCTCAGCTGGCTCGATCCCAGCTTTGCCACGCTCGATCTGAGTTTCCTGTCGTTCATTATGTTTATTGCAGTTATTGCATCAATGACTCAACTGGTGGAAATGGTGGTGGAGAAGTTTTCCCCCTCACTCTACAATTCCTTAGGCATATTCCTTCCTCTTATTGCAGTTAACTGTGCCATTCTGGGAGGTTCACTGTTCATGCAGGAACGTGAGTACGAAACCCTTGCCGAGGCCACTGTTTTTGGTTTAGGTTCTGGCATTGGCTGGGCCTTAGCCATTGTTAGTGTGGCAGCTATTCGTGAAAGGCTAAAGTATTCCGATATTCCTAAACCCTTACGTGGATTGGGTATTGCTTTTATTTTAACTGGATTAATGGGAATAGCATTCATGACCTTTATGGGCATTAAGTTGTAGAATTTGCTAATAGTATTGATTATGGTATTACTAACAGGAAATGGAACCATCATATTTTCAGCAATTGTAGTATTTCTGCTCATCATCCTATTGCTGGTTGCGGTTCTGCTATACGCCAAAACAAAACTTACCCCTCAAGGGAAGGTGAAAATAGTGATAAACGATGAGCGAAACCTTGAGGTTGAACCCGGTGGAACAATCCTTTCTACCCTTTCGAATAATGGCATTTTCTTGCCTTCGGCATGTGGGGGCGGTGGAACATGCGGCATGTGCAAGTGTAGGGTATTGGAGGGAGGCGGTAGTATTCTGCCCACCGAAGTAAATTTCTTTACCCGTAAACAGCAAAATGAACACTGGCGTTTGGGCTGTCAGGTAAAAGTGAGAGAGGATATTAAAATTGAAGTACCCGAAGAGGTTTTAGGCATCAAGAAGTGGGAGTGCGAGGTGGTATCGAACCACAATGTGGCCACTTTTATTAAGGAGTTCGTGGTTAAGCTACCCGAAGGCGAAAGGTTAAACTTCCGCTCAGGGGGTTATATTCAGATTGATGTGCCTAAGGTTAAGGTCGATTTCTCAAAAGATATCCTTGTTGAGCCTGAGTTTCGCGATGAATGGGATAAATTCAAGATGTGGAATTTAAAGATGAAAAATTCCGAGGAGACATTTCGGGCCTACTCCATGGCTAATCACCCCGCCGAAGATACCATAATCATGCTTAATGTTCGTATTGCCACTCCTCCATGGGATAGGGAGAGAAATGCCTTCATGAATGTTAACCCTGGGGTATGTTCAAGTTTCATTTTCTCCCGTAAGCCCGGCGATAAGGTTATGATATCGGGTCCCTATGGTGAATTCTTTATAAAAGATACCCGGAATGAGATGATGTTTATTGGCGGGGGAGCTGGCATGGCGCCTATGCGCTCCCATATTTTCGACCAGTTCCTTACCAAGCGTACTACCCGTAAGGCCACATTTTGGTATGGAGCTCGTTCCAAACGTGAAATATTCTATGAGGAGCATTTCCGCAAGATTGAGCGGGATTTTCCTAACTTTAATTTCACCATCGCCCTTTCCGAACCAAAACCAGAGGATAACTGGACCGGTTACGTGGGATTTATCCATCAGGTTATCTACGACAACTACCTGTCGAAACATGAAGCCCCCGAGGATATTGAGTACTACCTCTGTGGCCCTCCGGCAATGAATCAGGCCGTTCAAAAGATGCTATACGATTTGGGCGTTCCACAGGAAATGATCGCATTCGACGATTTTGGTGGATAAAACATTGTTTAACTAAACTTAATGTTCCTTTAACCCGCATTAGCTCATGCGGGTTTTATCTTTGCATCGTAATCAAAAGCATAAAAATTAGTTTTCTCATAGATTTTTGGTTTTGAGTTAGGTTTAGGTTTAGGTTTGGTTTTAGGTAACAAAGCGGGGCAGAAATGCCCCTTTTGTTTTTCGTGCCCACCTAAGGAGATTTGCCTTTTTCCTATTTTTAGTGTTTAGTCAAAAGTATCGTGTTAAAAAATTCAGAACTCCTGACCTGATGGGTATAATGGCTCAGCGTAAAATGCGGATTGCAAAATGAAAATTCAAAATAAAACAAATGATAATTAAACAGGGATTTTCGCAGTCAAATAAATACCCTCATTAATATCGACTAACTTTCACAATAAATTTTCCCACAAATCCATATTTATCTGATAATGAATCAATTGTCTGACATTGGATTATTTTTCAAAATCCCGTCGTAATAATATACGACGGTATATAAATATCATGGTTCTACCACGAATTTAATGAAAACTTGCAATTTGTTTATATGTAGTT
>DFYV01000169.1:14459-24351 GCA_002383425.1 Bacteroidales bacterium UBA4073
CATATTTATAGAGCTATATTTAAACAGTGTTTTATATGATATAAATATTCAACCACTAAAATAAGGGTAGTACCAAAAGAATTAACCAGTTTTTCATTTTTTTCGTGAACCTATAATTGGCTACCTTTGCGTTCATGCGTAGCTCATATACTTACAGGGTAAAAAATGTTGATGGTTTTTTGAATAATCTGGCTATCGAGGTTGAGAATGCCAATGTGGGTATTCTTCTTCGGGGAGCCGATAAATTCACAATACCAGGGAACATCTCTGCCGGACGTTTTCATGCAGCAGCGGCATTGGGGTCAAGTTCGGTTTGCAGCCCAGTTTCAAACCACTTCGACGAACTGGATCGATTTTTGGAATCGAATCCCGACTGGGTATTTGGCTATTTAGGTTACGACCTAAAAAACCAGATCGAAAACCTTGAGTCGAATAACCCCGATGGTATTGGATTTCAGGATATGTTTTTTTTCACTCCTAAGATTCTTATGCTGGTTAATAACGATACTGTTGAAATCCAGTATATTCGGAATGAGGTTTCGCAACTCGAGGTTGATGGATTAGTAAATCGGCTTGATGGTGAATATCGCAGTGCTGGGCAGCGAGAAAGTTCAGTGATTTTTCAATCAAAATATTCGTACAGCGAATACCTTCAAACCGTCAACGAAGTTAAACGGCATATTGCACGGGGTGATATCTACGAAATCAACCTCTGTCAGGAGTTTTATTCAAACGATGTTAGGATATCACCTTACATAACTTTCAATGATCTTTACCGAAAATCGCCTACTCCCTTTGGTGCTTTTTTAAGGTTAAACGATAAGTTTTTAATGTGTGCAAGCCCAGAGCGGTACTTAAGGCGCAATGGTGGGTGGGTTTACAGTCAACCCATTAAGGGAACAGCGCCACGTGGAGCGTCCGAAGAAACTGATAGGATAGAGATTGATCGGCTAAAAGCCGATCCCAAGGAGCGTGCCGAGAACATTATGATCGTCGATTTGGTACGTAACGATTTGTCGCGTATTGCCAGGCGGGGCAGCGTTAGGGTGAATGAGCTCTGTGGTATTTACACTTTTCCACATGTACATCAAATGATTTCAACAGTATCGGGTGAGCTGGCAGATGGGCTTCGCCCAACCGATCCATTCCGAGCTACCTTTCCTATGGGATCAATGACAGGCGCCCCAAAGGTTAAAGCTATGGAGCTGATTGAACACTTTGAACGTTCAAGGAGAGGGTTATACTCAGGTGCCGTGGGTTACTTTATGCCAAACGGTGATTTTGATTTTAATGTAGTTATTCGTAGCTTGCTTTATGACAGTATCAGCGGTTATCTTTCGTTTACTGTTGGAGGTGCAATAACTTTTAAATCGCAGCCCGAAGCTGAGTTTAAAGAGTGTATGGTTAAGGCAAAGGCTATTTTGGAAACTCTTAATGCAAAAATTGATGTTACAGAGTAAAATGGTCAATTTTATCCGCCAGCACCAAATGGCTACCGATCAGGATAAGATTTTGGTTGGGGTAAGCGGCGGTATCGATTCAATGGTGCTCTTGAACCTGTTGGCTCGTGCTGGTTACAACGTTGGTGTAGCACACTGCAACTTTAGCTTACGTGGTGAGGAATCTGATACCGATGAGCAATTTGTTCGGCATCATTGCCTAATGAGCGGAATTCCTTTTCATTCCATAACATTTGATACTAAGCAGTTTGCTAAAGAAAACAAACTTTCCATTCAGGTTGCAGCACGTAAGTTGCGGTACGAGTACTTTGAAGAACTTTGTAGAGAGCATAAGTACACCCGTATAGCTATTGCTCACAACCTCAACGATTCAGTTGAAACCCTTTTGCTTAACCTGACCCGTGGAACCGGACTTAAGGGGCTTACAGGCATTAAACCGGTGAACGATAAAATTATCCGTCCGCTACTGTTTGCTACCCGTACCCAAATTGAAGCCTTTGCCAAGCAGCATGAAATTTCTTATCGCGACGACTCAAGCAATGCTACCGTAAAGTACAAGCGTAACTTCATAAGGCATAAAGTAATGCCTTTGCTTAGGGAGTTAAATCCCGCGGCTGATGTCACTATTTACCAAACAGCCAACCGACTTCTTATGGCTCAAGGGCTTGTGGAAAATCAGCTAAACCAAATCCGTCAAAACTTGGTGAAAGAAGAAGATGATAGGATTACCATTGACATTGCAAAGCTAATTAGTCAACCGGCAGCCAATCTGTTCCTGACTGATTTTCTTATGAAGTACAGCTTTTCGCCAGCTTCGGCAGCAGAGGTTTATCAGCTTACAGGATGTTCCGCAGGTAGCAGGGTGGAGTCGGAAACCCACGTGGTTTATCGCGATAGGAATAGCCTAATTCTTCTACCTAAGCTGCAATTTATAAATCATGAGGTTGAAGTTAATGCCGACGTCACTTTTATCGATTTCCCTGTAAAGCTGAAATTTGAGATAATTGATGTTAACCAGGCAAAACCTTTAGAGAAAAGCCACTTAGTGGCAAATATTGATTTTGATAAACTCCGTTTCCCGCTCACCGTAAGGCTATGGAAACCAGGCGATCGTTTCATACCTTTTGGAATGAAAGGGTTCAAAAAGGTTAGCGATTTTTTGATTGATGCCAAAGTTCCCTTAGCCGACAAAAAGAGGGTTTTTGTTTTAACCTCAGCCAACGAGATTATTTGGGTAATAGGGCAAAGAATTGATAACCGTTTTAGGGTTGATGAAAAAACCCGGAATATTTTCAGGATGGTTGTGGCATGATGACTTAGGAGTCCAGCTCGCTTAGCTCAAGCCAGCGCATTTCTTTTTCTTCAAGAACCCTGGTAACCTTGCCGTATTGGGTTGATTTTTCGATGAGCTGTTCGGGGGTGAGAGTGCCACTGTTCAGTGAGGTTTCTATTTCCTTTTTTGTTTTTTCAAGTATTTCAATATCAAGGGAAAGCTGTTCCAATTCTTTTTTTTGTGCGAAGGTTAGCTTATTCCTTTTTCTATTATCATCTTTAGTTTTTTTATAATCAGGCTTATTCTTAGCTGCACTGGATGTTCCGTTGATTTTTTCTTGTTCCTTAGCCCAATTGCGGAATTCAGTATAGTTTCCTGGAAAACCGCTTACTTCGCCGTTTCCTTCAAAAATCAGTAAGCCGTCAACCAGTTTATCCATAAAGTATCTGTCGTGCGATACAGCGATTATTACACCTGGAAAGTTGATAAGGTAATCTTCGAGCACGGTGAGTGTAAAAATATCGAGGTCGTTGGTTGGCTCATCGAGTAAAAGGAAGTTGGGATTTTGCATAAAAAGGGTTATAAGGTAAAGCCTGCGTTTTTCGCCACCGCTTAGTTTTCGTACCAGGGTGTGCTGCCTATCGGGGGTAAATAGGAAGTTATTCAAAAACTGCGATGCCGTAATGGTTTTACCATTTGCAAGTGTTACTACTTCGGCAATCTCGCGAACGGCATCAATAACTTTAATATCATCGGTGATATTCATTCCATCCTGACGGTAGTAAGCAATTTTCAGAGTTGAACCAGGGTCAATTGTGCCTGAGTCGGGGGCAAGGTTACCGGTTATAAGATTAAGGAATGTGGTTTTGCCTGTGCCATTGGCTCCCACAACGCCCAGACGTTCGAAGCGGTTAAAGGTGTAACTAAAATCTTTAAGAATTATTTTACTGCCGAAACTTTTCGAAAGCCCTTTTACTTCCATGATTTTTTTCCCGAGCCGTGAGGAGCTTGTGCCAATTTCAATATCGTTGGAATCAATTCGCTGTAAGGCGGTTTCACGGAGCTTGTAAAACGCATCGATGCGATATTTGGCTTTTGTACCCCGGGCTTGTGGCATTCGTCGCATCCATTCTGTTTCGCGGCGGAGCAGGTTGTTGGCCTTATCTATTTCTGCAAGTTTTGCTCTAATGCGCTCGTCGCGCTTTTCAATAAAGTATGAGTAATTGCCATTGTAGGTGAATACTTGCTTCTGGTCAATTTCCAGGATGTCGGTGCAAACCCTGTCAAGGAAATACCTGTCGTGGGTAACCAGCAGCAGTGTTTTTTGTAATCGTGTAAGGTAGTCCTCGAGCCATTCCACCATATCCAGGTCAAGGTGATTGGTGGGTTCATCGAGTATCAGAAGGTCGGGGTTGCTGATTAGGGTTGATGCAAGTGCTACCCGCTTGCGCTGACCACCCGATAGGCTTTCAACCGGAAGGTTGAACTCGGATAGCTGGAGAGCCGACAGGATTTGCTTAGCTTTTTGTTCCCTGTCCCAGATATTCAGCCTATCCATTTCATCAATGGCTTGCTGTAAAACCTTTTTATTGGTCGATTTTAAGGCATTCTCATAATTACGAATGGCAATCGAAATTGTATCATCGGCTATAAAAACATTCTCAAGAACCGATTTTTTCAAATCGAGTTGTGGTTCCTGAGGAAGATAGCCCACTTTAATATCGTTACGCAAGGTTACCTTTCCTGAGTCGGGAGTTTCGAGCCCGACAAGTATATTTAGCAGTGTACTCTTTCCAGTTCCATTACGTGCCACTAAAGCCGTTCGTTGATTTTGAAATAAGCTGAACGAGATATTACTCAGAATTTCCAGGTCGCCAAACGATTTATAAATGTTTTCGGCTTGTAGGTAAATTATTGCCAATACTTTTTGAGTTTAGGAACTGCAAAAATAGTATTTTGTGAATACTTTTGGCTATAACTTTATGGGTAACAAACTGTGCGTTCAAAATGCTTTAAATTGGTCGATTTTTAATTGTGTTATTATGAAATCTAAAGAGGAATTATACCGTTTTGTCATTGATTATTTTTTAAAAACACTCCCTTTTGCCGACACTGAATTACATTACGCCAATCCCTACGAATTGCTTGTAGCGGTTATTCTAAGTGCGCAGTGCACCGATAAACGTGTAAATCTGATAACCCCTGATTTCTTTATGCGTTACCCCAATGCCTACGAGTTGTCAGAAGCAACGGTTGAGGAGATTTACGGGCTGGTTAAAAGCTGTTCGTACCCGAACAACAAGGCCAAGAACTTGCTGGGGATGGCTAAGGTATTGGTTAATGAATTTAATGGAACTGTTCCTTCCGATATAGATCTTTTGCAGCGCTTACCAGGAGTTGGCCGTAAGACGGCTAATGTTATAGCTTCGGTGGTGTTCCATAAACCAACAATGGCTGTTGATACTCACGTGTTTCGGGTTGCAAACAGGATAGGATTGGTAAAAAATGCCAAAACACCCTTAGCCGTTGAACGGCAATTAATGGAAAATTTTCCTCAGGAGTTAATTCCTAAGGCACATCACTGGTTAATTCTCCATGGACGTTATGTTTGTACGGCACGAAATCCAAAGTGCAATGAGTGCGGGTTAAATTCAGTTTGCTTAGAATACAAAAAACTCAGTAAAAAGACCAAAAAAACAAAAGGGACGTAGCAACGTCCCTTTTCAAAATAATTGTATTTCGGCTAAATCCTTATAATTGCACCAATTGTAATAAAACCAGTTGTTGCTATACCATCGAGGTTAACCCCAAAACCTACATCGTTGGTAATGTCAACATCGTCATTTTGCTTTTCTGAGGTCCTATTAATACCAAAGTTGAAGCCACCAATTACCGCTTCAAGATCAACCCTGTTGCTCAGCTTGTAGGATATGCCTGGGTATGCGCTTAAACCAATAGTTGTTGTTTTAGGGCCCGTGGTTGTAACCGAACCTTCCTTATGCTTTGCAACACCATAGGAAAAACCTAAATCTCCCTGAGCAAAAAGGGAAAACTTATTCAATGTGAAAGCGTAGTAACGGGCAAAAGGGGTAATTCCTATTGTTGTTGTTCTATCAACTACATCAGGATTACCGGGAGTTTTTTCATTTTGCAGGGTATATCTTAGCGATGCCCCAATGGCCAACTTTTCAGAAAGAAAATATCCTGCCTTGGGTGCCAAGCTGAAGTAGGTTTCAGTAGGCTTATCGACCGAGATATTGCCACTTTCGATTTTCCCGCTGGTTAGGTTAAAGCTAAGGTTTCCCCCCACAAAAATTTGTGCAAACAAACCTGTTGCAAAAAGCAACATAAATCCAGTAGAAATAATTCTTTTCATGGCTGTTCTTTTTTAGTTCGCACAAATTTATAGTTTTTTGTGGTATTTGTTTATCTAAATATTGTTATAACATGCTTTTAATTTCATTTAAAATTGAAAATAATTGGAACGATAAATACAACAAACATTAGCCAAATCCCATATACGGGCATATACTTAGCGGTTATATTCTCTATTGCAAGTAAATTTTGTTTTTTACGCATTACTTTTAGCAAATTTATTTGTATTAAGATGATATGAGTTAAGAATAGCAGGTTTGAACCTAACACTGCCAGTCGATTTGGCGTTATACCATACTCTGATATCCTAAAAATAATTGCCGAAAGAGCAATTATATCTATTATTAACGCAATGGTTGTAAGGGCAAGAAAAATGGTTTGGTAATACCGATTTTTTTGGCTGTTAACCCTTTCAGAGATTGAAAATATAGTCAGGGCCACAACTCCAATAAGCATTCCATTGAAAATAATCAGGAAATCTCTATCGGTAAAAGGGTTGCTTCCTTTTGCTATTATACTTATTAAGTATATGGTTAAAGTTAGTAGTATTATTGGGCTAAAGATGTTAGCGATGATAGCTGCAATTCTGTTTGATAGGGAATCGAACTTGAAAATAAGGTATGAACATATAATTGGGACTGATACAACTCCCGGAATCACTATGAACTCAATGTAAAAATTTTCAATATTTATTCCAATAGCGCTAAATAAACCTATGGTAAAGGCTGTAAGAACTATTCCCGCTATTGCAAACAAGCTAAACATTACAGCTAAGTCACCGTTATGCTTTATAAATTCGATTCGCTTATCAAAATTGTTGTAGTCGAAATCAATATAAACTACACCAAAAATAAACCACAGCAGTATTGGTAAATGCAGGAAAACCAAGATTATGGAGCTACTGTTATTGCTTGCTGGTAAAATATTTATGTATATTGCTGCAATAGCAAAAGCTGACAAGGTGATTAGCATTTTCTTAAGGCTATATGCTTTTTTAATGAACATTAAGTAGGTGGTAACCCCAAAAAGTGCAGTAAGGACAATATTCCTTTCGTAAAACTGGTAGTTCTCAGGATTAAATCCGAAAATCTTTGGAAGGAGCATTATAAGGCTTACAACAGTGCAGAAAATAACAACCTGAAGTATCTCTTTTAGGTTGAAATCAAAAGTCAATCTTTTATCGCTTTTTAACCTGAGGTACCAGAATTTTGCTGCTTCAGTGTTAGAAATTTCAGGGTAAACCTCAAAAAAACTTTTCTCAAAATTTTTTCTGTTTTCCTTATAAAGCTGTTCGAGTATTTCGGGGTTGCCAATATTGCCCTTGATTTCGTTTTTCATGGTATAATTTTTTGTTATTTCAACTTCAACGAAAGAACTATTTAGTTATTGTTGAGTCCACTCTAAAAAGTTTATAGGCGAAAGGCGCATAAGGTGTTAGGCGTTAGGCGTGAGGTAAATTTATAAATATTGAATCCCCTCCGAAAAATATTTTTTTGCTCTTTTAATTATTGCAATTGGCTGAAAATCAGTGGTATATTTGTGATAATATTGTATTTTTAGGTGTTTTCGTAATGGATTCAACTTTTAACTTTATGAACTTTACAAACTTCAGAACTCCTGACCTAATGTTTGTATATCAGTCGTTTATTTACTTTTGTACGTAAACTGGTATTGTCGTGAATTTGTTAAAAATATCTCACCTTACACGCAAAATTTCTTTAATATTGTGATTGGATTGTAAATAATGTCCCGAAGGGACTGAAGAGTATAACCCACGACTATTGTCGTGGGCAATAAAACAAAAAACCTTACAAAAGTCCCGAAGGGACGACACAAATTCACAACCTGATGGCATACGCAAGACCCAAGTACGTTTCGCTAACATACGTCCAACCCAAAAACTTCAGCCGAACGGGGGAATATATTCAGAATCAACATCAACATCATACAAAAGTATCATGGGAAGATGAATTTAATAAATTGCTTAGTGAACATGGAATTGAATGCGATGAGAGGTACTTGTGGGATTAATACTGTCGCCCCTTCGGGGCTTTTGTATTGGTTTACTGCATGGCATCGGGCTGACGCCCGATGTTATACTCTTATCGCCCCTTCGGGGCTTTTGTATGGGTTTATTGTATTACATCGAGTTGACACCCGTTGTTATACTTTATAAATTTGCGACAGATTAAACTACTATAGGTTAGGAGTTCTGAACTTTATGAACTTTTTAGACTGAACTCATCAATTATTAGATGATTTGAGTCGAGTTAGGTTTATTTAATAGAATGGAAGTGCTATGAATTATAATTGTTGTTTTGGGTAGGACATTTACCATGAAGCATGAAAGCCAGTCGGTAACGACTGGCTTTTGCATGTGACCCCGGAGGGATTCAAACCCTCGACTTTCAGAACCGGAATCTGACGTTCTATTCAGCTGAACTACGGGGCCATTTTTTTGCAAATATATAGATGTTTGGCTATTTTTACAACTACTCTTTAACATTACGTTTGTTTTTACGGTTAAAATATTGCAATTATGAGAGTTAAATTGACATTCACATTCATGATGCTTTGCTTAATGAGCCCGCTTAGAGCTCAGGTTTTCTTTTACATTGATTCTGTCCCTTCAAAAACTAATGTATATGATACAATTTTTATGGCTTCGGAGATAAACGGCTGGAATCCACACGATACCAGGTTGGCCTTTACTCATCGGGAAAATGGTTACGAACTTGTTATGCCATATGTGAACGATACATTTGAGTACAAGTTATCACGTGGCGATTGGCGTAAGGTTGAGGTCGATTCAGAAGGGAAAGAGGTAAGGAACAGGATTTACTACCCGGGAACCGATACGGTGAAAATAGTGGTGGAGGGTTGGCGCGATACCTTTGAGCCGATTCAACAAAATTCCACAGCATCAGCAAATGTAAGGTTTTTACCCTCTACCATTGAAATGAAAAAGTTGAATCGCCGGAAAACAATTCGCCTATACTTGCCACCAAATTATTACCAAAGGCAGCAATTCCCTGTGATTTACATGCACGATGGACAAAACATTTTTGATGAGGCAACCTCCTTTTCAGGGGAATGGAGGGTTGATGAAATTATGGATAGCCTCTACTCAAGGCGTGGCTTTGCAGCCATAGTCGTTGCCATTTACAACGATAGTAAGGAGCGTTTAAATGAATACTCCCCTTGGCGTAACGATTCTCTTGGTTATGGTGGTAGTGGCGAAGAATATGCCTACTTCGTTGCCAGGGAGCTAAAACCTTTTATCGATAAGTATTACAGGGCTAACCCTGACCCTCAGTTTAATGCTATTGTTGGAAGTTCCATGGGTGGTCTCATTTCAATCTACATTGGGCTTAAATACCCCGATGCCTTTGGCAGGGTTGGCGCTTTTTCCCCTGCGCTTTGGTTTTCGCCTGAGATTTTTGAGTATGTTTCAAAGCATAAGCGAAAAAGTGAGCAGCGTATCTACCTGCTTGCAGGCGAAAAAGAGGGTAACACCATGGTGAATGATTTGAAAATGCTGGAAAACCTTCTTTTCAAGGCTGGCTATACCGATGATTACTTTGTTAGGCTAAAACTGGTACCCGATGGTAAGCATGCAGAATGGTTCTGGAGCCGCGAGTTTACTGAGGCCATCGAGTATTTATTTGACCTAAAAAAATGATAAGAATTTATTTTACGGTAAACTCTAACTTCAGAACTCCTGACCCATGCTTGAGAATCAATATTTTACAAAGTTTTAATCGTAAAATAAATTGACGTAATT
>DFYV01000160.1 GCA_002383425.1 Bacteroidales bacterium UBA4073
ATAAAATATGAAAATTAATAACTTGTATAACTTCAGAACTCCTGGCCCATGCATGAGAATCAATATTTTACAAAGTTTTTTAAAATATGAACAATAAAAATTTAACCGCTGAGGACTACAATTTTATGATTCCTTAAAACTGTTTTCAACGGGGTAAATATTGCTATTGAGTCAGGAGTTCTGTATTTATAATTATACCTCACATCTCACGTCTCACGACTAATGTTCTTTTCGACTATGAACTTTTTAGACTGGGTTCATACTACTGTACTGTAATTTCAAAACCCAATTTTTTCATCTCATCCCAAAATGTGGGGTACGATTTACTGGTTACCCTGGCGTTATCCATTACCACTTTTTTCCCAAGTATGGCAAATGGTGCAAGTGACATTGCAACACGATGATCGTTTTGGGAGTCACATTCCACGGATTTTAGGCTTTTTAGTTTCGATTTGCCATCAAACTCAATCACTTCAACATTGTTCTCAATCCGAATTTGAATGGATGCATCAAGTTTTTGGAATTCGGACATAACTACTTTCAGCCTATCGGGTTCTTTGGTATGAAAATACTCAATGCCCGAAATGCTAAAGGGTATTTCCAATGCTAAACAGGTAAACATAACGGCGGGAGCCAAATCGGGATGTTGCCTGAAGTTATGGGTGAAAAGCTTTGTAACTTTACCTTTGCGGTTTAGAATTATGCCATCTTCGGTAATTAGAGTGCTTACGCCAAGCTCGGTGAATATTTCCCTTACAACAGTATCGCACTGAAAGCTGTCGGGTTTCAGACCCTTTATGCAAACCTCGGCTTTTTCAGCGAGGGCAGTAACTTCATACCAGTACGATGCTAATGACCAATCGGCCTCAATTGAGAGTTCGCTCCCATCGAATATCTGGTGTTCAATTAGTACTTCGTTTTCGTGCCAATTGATGTTAACACCTAAATACTGAAGCGCACGAAGGGTCATCTTGGGGTATTCCTCAGCTATGATTTGATTCTTTAGTTCTATGATTTCGTCGGTACTGATGCCTGAATCCAATAGCATACGGGCTTCAATCATTTTACTGTTTATCAATCCTTCAACTCTCAGGATTTTTCCTTTAAGATTTTTACCGATAAGCCTGAAAGGAGGGTAACCAATCCGCTCTTCGAACTGAACATTTAACCCATGCTTCTGAAGTAGCGATACTATTTTTTCCGCGGTGCTAACCTTTAGGATATTTGATGATGATAGTACCCACTCTCCGCCAAAGTACTTGATAAAAGCCCTTATATGCCGTAATGCTCTGGCTGTTCGCCCACTTTTACTTTTTAGTCCTTCCTTGAATATGCTCTGGTCAATGATTTTTTCATCACCCTTTACTGATTCATGATGAGCTAAGTTAGCGTCTTTAAATATTCTAATTACCAGATATTTATGCGATATTGGTCGGGTTGGAGGAATGGTAACCTCACCATTAATCGTTAAGTCCGATTTGGTGATTTGATATCTTATCATATCAATTGGGTTTAAAGTACTCAACAAATGTAATACTAACTTTAATGAGTTATCATTTGTTTTGTAGCTTTTGTTCAAGTTTTTGTTTTAGGTCGTATGGGCTTATGCCATAGTCGATACTTCCGTTATCGGCCAGGCTGATTTTACCAGTTTCCTCTGAAACAACAATAACCACTGCATCGGTAACCTCGGTGAGTCCTATAGCCGATTTGTGCCGCATTCCGAATTGTGGAGGCAGGTTTAGGTTTTCGGATATTGGTAAAACACAACGTGCCGAATGAATTTTATTCCCTTTAATTATTACAGCGCCATCGTGTAATGGGCTATTTTTGAAAAAAATGTTTTCCAGTAACCTGCTCGATAGCTCAGCATTTAAAATATCGCCAGTTTCGGAGTAAACTTCAAGTTCGGAGTTTCGGGTTATTGCTATTAGAGCTCCGGTTTTGCTTTCGGCGAGGTTTTTGCATGCTTTGATTATGGCATCGATGTTTATGGGGCTCGCTGTGTTTTGCTCGGCTCTAAGTAGTAACGATTCTAAAGCACTTTTTCCTCTCGAAGTGTAACGTGTTCCGAGCAGTAGTAAAAACTTTCGTATTTCCTGCTGGAATACAATGATAAGGGCAATAACCCCAACACCTATTACCTGGCCAAGTATATTCCCCAGCAGTTCCATGTTGAGGGCTCTTACCACCAACCAGATAAAGTATAGGAGAA
The DNA here is from genome assembly GCA_002383425.1 of Bacteroidales bacterium UBA4073. GTDB lineage: Bacteria > Bacteroidota > Bacteroidia > Bacteroidales > Tenuifilaceae > Tenuifilum. The sequence continues at coordinate 2,216 of DFYV01000160.1, forward strand.
CAATCCCCAAAAAAATATTCATGGCTGATGTCCCCCTTATTAAAAGGTATATCTGGTATAGAAGAAATGCTACAATAACAATATCGACTATGTCGAGTATTCTTACATGAATAAAAAGCGTTGTGAGTAATAATTCCATGGGTTTATATGAATTGATATTCGGGTTGGCTTTCAGTTAATTCAACTAACCTGATGGTTTCCACTGCTTCCTTAACGTCGTGAACTCTCAGTATGCTGGCACCTTTCAGAATAGCAATAGTGTTTAGAACAGTAGTTCCATTGAGAGCAAGTTCGGGTTTCGAGTGTAAGTATTTGTATATCATCGATTTTCTTGAAATTCCAACCAGTATAGGGAGTTCATGCAGCTTGAATGTATCAAGGTTTTTTAAAATGGAATAGTTATGTTCAAGGGTTTTACCAAAACCAAATCCGGGATCAATGATGATATCTTTTACGTTTAGCTGCTTTAACTTTTCAATTCTATCGTTAAAGAAAAGTAGAAGTTCCCTGATGATGTTCTGGTAGGTGGGATTTTGCTGCATATTTTCAGGTGTACCCTGCATGTGCATGATTACGTATGGCACATTAAGTTCAGCAATGGTTTCAAACATAGTTTCATCCATTTTACCTGCCGAAATGTCGTTTATGATATCAACCCGATACTCATTAACAACCCTTTTGGCAACTGACGAGCGGAATGTATCGACTGAGATAATGACTTCGGGGTATCTTTTCCGTATGGTACTTAAAGCCTTGTCAAGCCGTTTGAGTTCTTCCAGTTCGCTTACGGGTTTTGCTCCCGGACGGGTTGAACATGCGCCAATGTCAATTATTTGTCCTCCCTCGTCAATAATTTGCTTTGCCCTTTGGGCTATGCTGTACGAAAGTTGGAATCGGCTACCACTGAAAAACGAGTCGTTAGTCACGTTTATTATGCCCATAACCATGGGTTTATCAATGGTTATAAGTTTGCCGTTGCAGTGCAGCGTTTTTCTTGGTGCGAAAACTGAACGTTTTTGTTCCATTTTTTTCTATCTTGCAAAATATTTATTGGCTAAAATTACGAAACATTGTGTAAAGTTTACTGATGTTGATTTTTAAAATTTTTTATTCATGGCTTTAATTGTAATTGAAGGGCTCGATGGTGCAGGCAAATCAACCCAAATCGATATTCTCACAAATAAGCTAAAAGACAAAGCCATTCCTTCCCATTTCCTTCATTTCCCTCGCGTTGATGCCCCTTTTTTCGGTGAGCTTATTGCACGGTTCCTTCGCGGCGATCTGGGAGCAATTGATAGGGTCGATCCCTACGTGGTAGCATTGCTCTACGCTTTAGACAGGATGGATGCAGCGCCTGTTATTCGCCAGTGGCTGCACGGGAAACATGTAGTTTTACTCGATAGGTATGTTTACTCCAATGTAGCTTTTCAGTGTGCCAAGCTCGACAGTAACGACCAAATAATCAGGCTACGTGAATGGATTCTGAAGCTGGAATTTGAGTACTATGCCATACCCAAACCCGATTTGAATATCTTTTTAGATGTGCCTTTAGAGTTCATACGCCGTCGTTTGACTGAGCTGCGAATGGGTAATTCAAGGGATTACCTTCAGGGTAAAGAAGATATTCACGAAAAAGATTTATCGTTTCAGGAAAAGGTTAGAGCTATTTATCTCCAGCAGCAACACTACGACCCAAATTTTGTTGTTTTAGATTGTGCCGATAAACGCGGGCAAATGCTTAAGCCCGATGTCATATCGTCGATGATTCTTAACGAGATTGCGAAACGAAACATTTTTTAACCCTAAAAGCTATTTTCTATGAAGAGAGGTGTTTTAGTTTTCTCAAGGTACCTACTGGCTATAGTTTTCACTTTTTCTGGTTTTGTGAAAGGGATTGACCCCTGGGGTACCGCGTACAAGTTAATTGAATACTTCACGGCCTTTCATCTTGAATTTTTTAACAATTTTGCACTACCTTTTGCCGTTATTCTTTGTGTTTTAGAACTTTACATCGGGCTGTTATTACTTTTTGATGTTAAGCAAAAATTAGCCGTATGGGGTGTATTTCTGTTTATGGCCGGGTTTACCCCCCTTACTCTGGTTTTAGCCATTACAAATCCAATTTCGGATTGCGGTTGTTTTGGCGATGCCATTAAGCTTTCAAACTGGGGAACATTTTATAAAAATATTCTTTTTTTTGCAGCAGCAGCATTCCTTTTTTTTAACCGAAGAGACCTTAAAACTGGCATCACCTTTTTCAAAGAGAATGCAACAGCCATTATTCTATTGATAATTGCTTTTCTACCATCGATTCACGGCATTCGCCATCAACCCCTTATCGATTTCAGGCCATTCCATGTTGGAGCAAACCTACTGGAATATACTTCTATCCCCGAAGATGCTCCCCACGATGTTTACAAAACGGTATTGTACTATCAAAAAGATGGCGTGGTAAAAGAATTTGATGAAACTAACTATCCGTGGAACGATTCCACCTGGACTTTTGTCGATTCCAAATCGTATTTGGTAAAAAATGGATATACTCCGCCCATCAGCAACTTCACGCTATACTCCGAGGATGGCCAAAACTTCACCGATAGTGTGCTTCGCTCAAGAGGAAACTTGCTTCTTATTGTTGTTCCAAACGTAAAATACCTGTCTGAAACAGCAGCCAAAAAATTCCAGCTTTTACAGAAACAGGCATTTACTAAAGGGATAAAAATTTATGGTTTAACATCGGTTGCTGGGAATGAGCTGGCAAACCTGGAGAATAAACATGGTTTATTTTTCACCTGGCTTCAGGCCGATGAGGTCATGCTTAAAACCATAGTTCGCTCTCATCCAGGAGCCCTATTTTTATACGATGGAACTATAATTGGCAAATGGCATTGGCGCGATATTCCTGATAATCTTTTAAAAAGCGACTACCCTTCAGCATTATTAATTAAATCGTTACAAGTTAAATTGGAGTATATGATTGCTGCCTTTTTATCGCTATCTTTAGTTTTTATTCTATTCTTGTTCAGAAAAGTAAAATAAGATGAGTATGCTCCGAAAAGCACGAAGGCACGAAGGCACGATAGCACGAAGGCACGATAGCACGAAGGCACGATAGCACGAAGGCACGATAGCACGAAGGCACGATAGCACGAAAGCACGATAGCACGAAAGCACGATAACATGAAGGCACGAAAGCAAGAAGGCACGAAGGCACGAAAGCAAGATAGCCGGATAGAACGAAATGGGAGAAATAAGAATGAGTCCGGTATAAAAAGCATGTTTTATTTTAGCAAAACAAGTTATGTTTTTAATTATCAGAACTTTATGAACTTTATGAACTTTATGAACTTTATGAACTTTATGAACTTTATGAACTTTATAGACTGAACTCATGATTTTAAACCATAACTACCATAAACAGATAAAACCGATGAAAGCATTAAAAATTCTAATTACTTGGTTTTTTGTTATTCAACTTATTCCCAATGCATTTGCCGATGAAGGCATGTGGATGCTTAACCTTATTGGTAAGAACATTACGGCAATGCAAACACTGGGTTTAAAGCTATCGGCCGAAGATATTTACAGTGTCAATAAATCGAGCCTTAAGGATGCCATTGTTCAGTTCGACGATGGCGGATGCAGTGCTGAGTTGGTCTCGCCTAATGGTCTTTTCTTTACCAATCACCATTGCGGAGTCGATGCTGTTCAAAATTTAAGCACGGTGAATAACAACCTGCTCGAAAATGGGTACTGGGCTAAATCGTTTGACGAAGAATTGCCTGCTCAGGGCAAAACCGCACTTATACTGGTTGACATCACCGATGTTACTTCCGATGTGCTTACTGGTATTAGCACTTCGCTGGGTAATGTTGAATATTTTGAGGCCATCAACCAAAGCATGCAATACTTACAGGACTCAGTTGAATCTACAACCGGATACCACGTGGTGGTTCGGCCTTTTTACAGCTATAACGAGTTTTACATGTTCCGATACCAACGCTACCGTGATGTTCGTTTGGTAGGTGTTCCGCCTGCATCGATAGGGAATTTTGGAGGTGATATAGATAACTGGCATTGGCCTCGCCATACAGGTGATTTTTGTGTGTTTCGAATATATACTTCGCCCGATGGCAAACCTGCCGATTATAGCCCACAAAACGTACCTTTAAAATCAAAAAACTACCTGAAAATTAACATTAAAGGAGTGCAGGAGGGCGATTTTGCCATGATAATTGGATTTCCTGGAAGGACCTATAGGTATGCCTCGTCATTCGAGGCATTGTTTAACCGCGAGGTGGTTGCTAATTTCAAAAAAACAGTTTGGGGCGAAATGATTAACACCATTAAAAATGCTCAGCAAGCTGACCCTGCCGTAAAAGTAAGCTATACCGATAAGCACGATTACCTTGTAAATTTCTACCAAAAGGATGTTTGGCAAGCTCAATCGATGTACAGGTACAGCGTTGTGGAACGCCTTGCAGCACGCGAAGATAGCCTTATGGCTTGGGCAAATAGCAATCCTTTCCTTTACAGTAGGTACGTGGCAAGCTTGCCCGTTCTTGAAAACTATTTCCAAACGGTTACCCAAAATAAATGGGAAGAGATTGAGGAAGCATTATCGGCACTGTCGTTTTATCCTGTGGATGTTTACAAAAATGTTAGCGCCTGTAACGATTTTATATCCGCAATAGTAATGCAGGGCAAACCATATAGCAGGCTAAGTTTTAGGAAGGATTACATCCGTAGGGAAGCTAAGCTGCTCGAAAAACGCTTACCCAACATTTTCGAAAAGTATCATATCTATCCCGATGTTCAGCTCTACACCATTGCATTTGGAGCCTTACTCCAAAACAGTGGCAATTTTAACAACCTGGGAATGCTGAACGCCATAAGGAATGTAGAAAATATCAACACAACATATCCATACTACATACAAGCATTCTTCGCAAATTCCTATTTCACCTCAGCGGAGAATATGAAAAAGCTGATTGAAAAACCTTACCGGGATTCACTGCTCAAAGACCCTTTATTCATACTATACCATAACTACGATATGCTTTGGGATTCCATCTATAACTCTATGTATGTGGCTCAGCAAAACTATAATAGGGCCATGCAGCTTTACACTAAAGGCATAATGGAAATGAAAAAGGGTAAGCTCCTGTATCCCGATGCAAACTCAACACCGCGGTTAACGTATGGACAGGTTAAAGGGTATCGCCCTGCTGATGGTACTATTTATAAGCCCTTTACAACACTTGATGGGGTAATGGAGAAGGGAAATCCCAATTCCGATGTGTTCACGGTACCAACAAAGCTTATAAAACTTTGGGAACGAAAAGATTATGGGATTTATGGTAAAAATGGTACTATGCCGGTTTGCTTCCTTACCAATAACGATATTACCGGGGGCAATTCCGGTAGCGGGGTTCTTGATGCAAATGGAAATCTGATTGGTATTGCATTCGATGGCAATGCCGAGGCAATGGCCAGCGATTTTATTTATGAACCCGAAAAACAGCGAACCATTGTGGTTGATATTCGGTACGTGCTTTTTATTATTGATAAGTTTGGCGAATCAAATCACATTATTAACGAACTGACTGTTCTTTAGGCACAAATCGACATTATAAAATCGCACCTGCCTTATGCAAATGTGCACCTTTGTTGGTTGTTTCTTAGATTTTTACAACATAACAAGTATGCTTTATGCAAAAAAGTATTAAATTGCCGGGCAAAACAGCCAGTATCAATGGATTTAAAGGTTATAATAGTAGATGATGAGCCTTTAGCAATTGCAGTAATTGAAGGATACTTATCCCGAATACATGGAGTAAATGTGGTGGCTTCTTTTAGCGATGGGCTACCTGCCTTTGAATTTCTGCAGGATAACCCAATTGATATTATGTTTTTGGACATTGAAATGCCACATCTTACTGGTATTGAACTTGTTCGCAGTTTACGTAACCCACCAGTTGTAATTATTACATCGGCCAATAGGGATTATGCGATTGAGGGGTTTGAGCTGAACGTTGCCGACTACATACTGAAACCGGTTACATTCGAAAGGCTACTTAAGGCCTTTTCAAAAGCCAAAGAATTGCTCTCAAGAAGAGCTAATGATTTAAGCTCTAATGAATCGGAGTATCTTATTTTCAAAGAAAGTAAAAGAAACGTAAGGATTAAACAGGACGATATACTTTATTTTGAGAGCATTAAGGATTACGTTAAGGTTGTTACTGCAAGCCGCACTGTAATAACCAGACAAAGCATGGGGAGTCTTGAGCAAATGCTCGATAAAGACAAGTTTATTCGTGTGCATCGCTCGTTCATTGTTGCAGTAAATCATGTCGATACATTTTCAACATCATCCATTGAGGTTGGCGATTTTGAAATACCTGTTGGGAGGTTATTCAAAGATGAAGTGGTAAAGGTACTGGAAAGAAAAAAATAGATTATTGTGCTACAAGCATTAAAATTCGTATTACTACTTTTGGCATCATTCCAGTTTACCTATGCACAGGCACAGGAGCGTGGGCTACTTCTTTCACGCTACTTTTCAGCAAGTACCTATAAAGGTGCAACGCAAAACTGGGGTGTAGTGCAGGATTATAGAGGTGTTCTGTATTTTGCTAATGGAGCAGGTGTTCTTGAATATGATGGCAAAAACTGGAGATTTATCGAGGTAGGTGAGGGGGCACCAGTCAGGAGTATTGCAATTGATGGCAACAGTAGAATATATGTTGGAGGTTATGGAGAATTTGGATTTTTAAATCCCGATAACACAGGCTTACTAAAGTATGTTTCACTTTCATCGCAACTCGATTCTGCTTATAAAAACTTCAATGAGGTTTGGGATACCCGTGCTATTGCCGATACAACCTATTTTCTGACCGACAGTTGTATATTTAGCTGGTCAAAAGGGAAACTTTCATGCTTTCCGCTTGAGGGTAATCGGTGCTACTACCTTTCACATATCATCGATTCGCAATATGTTGTCCATATAATGGGCGAGGGGTTGTTTTCAATAAGTAATGGAAATTTTCGTCTAATCAGGGGTAGCAGCCAACTTTCAAAGCTTAAAATTCACTCGTTAATTCAATTTAACGGAAAGTATCTTGTTGGCACCAGGGATAGTGGACTATTTGCTGTTGATTTCGTAAACGGGGCGTTTAAAAATTTCATGTCGATTTCTGACTTGTCAGCTGACGCCAAAGCGATTAATAGCTACTTCACCCGCAATTTATTTTACCATGGAATTTCAGTTAACGATTCGCTGCTTGTGCTATCATCAATTTTGGGCGATATAATTGTGGTTGATAAAAATTTCAGGGTGGTTGATGTTATTGACCAAAACTCGCTGGGAGTAAGGAGTACCGCAAACTTTTTGTTTTATCAATCTACTGGAGTACTCTGGTTAGCCCTTAATAATGGTATAGCAAGCGTGGAGTTAACGTCACCATTTCGTTATTGGAATGAGTCGCTCGGAGTGGATGGGGTACTTTCCGACGTGGCCCGGATAGATAGCTATTTTTACGTTGCCACCGGTAGCGGCATTTTTTCCATTGAAAAGCGGATGGCTGAAACCTTTAAACCCGACAGGTTTAAAAGGTTGGAAGGGCGCTACGAACAGGCCTGGCAGTTCCTTTACTTCCAAAATCCATCCGATACGGCTTGGCTTAAACCCCTCTGGTATGGAAGTAATAAAAATACGCATTTGCTGGTTGCAGCAAGGACTGGCGTTTTTGAAATCAGTAAAAGGAGCACCTCAAAAATCACCAAAGTTGACTTCCCTTATGCCTTGCATCAGGGGCGTTTAAATCGTTCGTATCTGTTTGTTGGGCATGAGAACGGTGTATCCCGGTTAAGGTATAGTAATGGTAAATGGAACGATGAAACCTTACTTTGCAAAACCCAGCACAAGGTTGTAAGCATGGGTGAGGATAATGAGGGAAATATATGGTTTTCAGAAAGTATTGAAGGTGTTGGTCGTATTGCAAACGCCCAGTCCAATGCAGGACCTATTGAGATTACAAGGTTCGATTCAACTCATGGCTTACCCAACATGTCGCATGTTAGAATCATGGATGGGTACGATTCTTTACTTTTCATTGCCAATGGAAATTTCTGGGTGTACAACGAAAATGCAAATAAGTTTAACCCTTTCGATATCAAAGCCCTTAACATTCCTGCTGGGTTAAAAGGTAACAGCGACACATTGTTTTGGAAACGGATTAGTAGTCACCTCTTAACCGATGAGTATGTTACGCATCTAAACGATTCAATTTCATGGGTTTCGACCGATAAGGGGATATTTCAGGTCCGACCCGTAAAGGGGTATGATTACTTCACCCTACCTGCTCCTGTTATCAGCAGGGTTGTTAATTATGATTCAACGCTTTTCAACGGAGTTAATTTTAGCCGTTTTCTTGCCGATACAGTAAATGGTATTGTTCTGCCACAGATATTATCCGATTATAAAATCGATTTAGGTGTGGTTTTGCCATATACACGAAACTCATTAGTTTTTTCTTTCGCCTGGCCATATTTTGTATCGGATCAGCCCGATTTGTTTAGCTATCAGCTTGTGGGTTACGATAAAGGCTGGTCCGAGTGGTCAACCGATACCCGGAAGGAATATACAAACCTACACGAAGGAAAGTATATATTTAAGGTGAAAGCTAAAAGTATTTTTGGTATCGAGAGCCCAATTGCCGAGTTTAAATTCGAGGTTAAATCGCCTTGGTACAGAACGGTGTATGCCTATATTGGCTATACATTGTTAGGTATTTTGCTGATATATCTTATAGTAATTCTATGGCACCATAATCTCATACAGGAACGCGATAAACTTGAGCGCTTGGTTAAAAAGCGTACCCAGGAAATTCTTCTACAAAAGGAGGAGCTTCAGGTACAGGCCGAGCACCTGAGAGAGACCTACGAATGGATATCGGAAAAAAACGCCATGCTCGAAAAACAAAAAAACGAAATTGAACAGCAAAAGAAAAAACTTGAAGAGATTAATGCCACTAAGAATAAATTTTTTAGAATAATAGCACATGACCTTCGAAATCCTATTAGCACTCTTGTTAATTCAACCGCTTTCCTTTTAACCGATATGGAAGTACTGAGCCCGGAGAAAACCAAAAAGTTTATGGGTGAACTCAACCGTTTAGCTTTAACCACTTACGGATTGCTTGAGAATTTGCTCGACTGGTCGTCGAACGAAATGGGCGATATACAAAATAAACCCACAAGGGTTACACTTTTGCACCTGATTAACCAAAATATCGAATTAGTTCAAAATCGCCTTAATGCAAAAGGAATAAGTATGACAGTTGATATTCCTCAAAACATTGAACTGTATGTTGATGAGAATATGCTGAGTACCGTTTTAAGAAATTTGATTAGTAATGCGGTGAAGTTTACAAAATCAGGAGGCCAAATCATGGTTAGCACTTCAAAAGATGATGCAAAATGTACTATACTCGTGAAAGATAATGGCATAGGTATTCCTGAGCAAAATATTGAAAAACTCTTTCGCATTGATAAGAGCGTTGTTACACCCGGAACCCAAAACGAAAAGGGCTCAGGGATAGGATTAATACTTTGCAAGGAGTTTGTAGAAAAGATGGGTGGAACCATTTCGGTTAGTAGCAGGCAAGGTGTTGGAACAACATTTATCATCGAATTCCCTGTTGAAGAAATTTAATTATCTTTGAGTTCAGTGTAAAAAGGTACAAAGTTTAAAGCTTGCCCTGAGTGAAAACGAAGGGTTTAATGTTATATTGTTGAATACCAGATAAATATAATAAATTTGTGTTTTTAGTTAAAATACATATTATCAATAAATTACACTTTTAACTTTATGAACTTTACAAACTTTATGAACTTTATAGACTGGACTCATCTTTGGTTTAAAGTTCTTTGTTAATTTGTTAAACCTTTAACCTATGCAGGAATCAAAACTTTAAAACTATAAATAACGCCAGTATGAAGCGGATAAAATTCTATTTAACACTTATGCTTTTACTTAACCTAAGCGTAGGTGCTGTGTTTGCACAGGAGTTTAAGGATGAGGTTAAGGAGCCCTACACCTTTACCGATTTAAAAGTTATTCCATCAACCTCTGTTAAGAATCAGAATAGGTCAAGTACCTGCTGGAGTTTCTCAGGGATGGCTTTTCTGGAATCGGAATTGCTTCGAATGGGAAAACCCTCAGTTGACCTTTCGCCTATGTTTGTGGTGCGAAATATTTATACCATGAAAGCCGATAGGTACGTTAGGTTTAATGGCACCAACAACTTTGGCCCCGGGGGTTCGTTCTTCGATGTGCTTGAGGCTATTAAACGGTTTGGAATTGTTCCCATGGACGTTTATCAGGGCTTAAATTACGGCGAGGAGTCCCACGTTCATGGCGAAGTTGATGCGGTTACCAAAGCTTTTCTCGATGCTCTTATTAAGAATCCCAACCGTAAACTTTCCACTGCATGGGAAAATGCTTTCAACGGCATTTTAGATGCCTACTTTGGTCAAGCCCCACAAAATTTCACCTATAACGGGAAATCCTTTACACCGGAAACATTTGCCAAGTATCTGGAGATAAATCCCGATGACTACGTGGTAATTACCTCATTCAATCATCACCCATTTTACCAAAAGTTTGTGCTGGAACTTCCTGACAACTGGATTCATGGCGAAGCCTATAATGTAACTTTAGCCGATTTCGATAGGATTATTGAGTATGCCATTGATAATGGCTTTCCAGTAGCCTGGGCAAGCGATGTTAGCGACAAAGGCTTTAGCTGGAGCAAAGGGGTAGCCATTGTCCCCGATTTTGATGATATGGAAAATGCAGGCTCCGATAAGGATCGTTGGACACTGCTCTCAAATAAGGAAAAGGAGAAAACACTGTACTCGTTCGAAAAGCCTGTCAAAGAAATGGTTATTACTCAGGATATAAGGCAAATCGCTTTTGATAGCTATCAAACTACCGATGACCATGGTATGGTTCTGGTTGGAAAGGCAACAGATCAGCTCGGAAATACTTTCTATAAAGTCAAAAACAGCTGGGGTGCCGATGGAAAATACCAAGGGTACTTTTATGCCTCTAAAGCTTTTGTCCTATACAAGTCAACCAATATTATGGTTAATAAGAAGGCCATCCCCGCCGATTTATTAAAAAAATTAGATTTTTAAACTCAAACTAAACATTTTAATCCGCCTATTCGTTTAATATTTAGGCGGATTTTTTTATTTGTATTGTATAATATTTTTAAATTTACATGCTTTTAAAGACTTACGCCATGACAAATCTATACATAAAAGGAACAAGCAAAACCCCCGAAATCGATTTTAAACCTGGTATTTTACAAATTGCTGGGCGGTCAATAGCTGAGGATGCAGTTGCTTTTTACCAACCTGTAATCAAGTGGCTTGAGGATTACCTTAAAAAACCAGAGTCGTTAACCAGGCTTAATCTTAAAATGGAGTATATCAATAGCGGTTCAAACCGCTTCATTTTCGCCATAATGAGAATGCTCGATGAAGCTTATTCCCAGGGGTATAATATGGTAATCAACTGGTACTACGAGGAGGATGACGATACCATCAAAAATTTAGGGCGCGACTTTCAGACCTTGGTGAAAGCACCATTTAAAATGGTCGAAATTATTTAGACATACGCTACGCCAACCTAACGAGGTAAGTTTTCCGAAAGTAATCTACCTTAGGCGAGACAACCAAGAATTACTTTGAAGAATATAAGTAATCCCTAATGTTCTGAAAATTAAAATTTAAAGGAGATTTTGCGATATAATATGAGAGCGTTAATAAGTGAACGCAATGGATTCTCGAAGAAAGTTCATTACGTTCACTTTAGCATTAGTTTTCAGGAATATTTTTAAGCACATCGAGTAGTAACTCCCAAAATTTTAGGGTCGAAGGGATGTTAAGCCTTTCGTCGGGTGAGTGGGCTCCTTTTATGGTGGGACCAAACGATATCATGTCGAGGTAAGGGTATTTTTTTAGGAACAGTCCGCATTCCAACCCTGCATGAATAGCCCTTACCACAGGTTCTGCCTTGAATAACCTGATATATGATGCCTTTGTAATTTCCAGAATTTGTGAATTGGTATTGGGTGCCCAGCCCGGATAGCCATCGGAGTGCTGAATGTTTGCGTTTGCAAGCCGGAAAACACTCTCCACCATATTCGAAATGTCGATTTTTGCCGATTCAACTGCACTTCGCTGGCTTGTAGTTACCAGAATTTGGTTATCCTGTATGAATTTTACCGAAGCCAGGTTGGTTGATGTTTCAACAAGACCCTTCAGCTGGCGGCTCATGGCTATAACGCCGTGTGGACATGCATACAAGGAGTTTAGAAGGTCAAAATGGGTTGGTTCATCAATTACAAATTCAGGAAGGACAACATCGTCAAGGGTGATTTCTAGGGTTGGTTCTGCATCGCGCCATTCGTTATAGATTTCAGCTCGAATATTTTCAAAGGTAAGTGTAAGTTTTCCCTTGTCGTCCTTGTGAATGGTAAATATGGCGGTAGCTTCACGGGGAATAGCGTTGCGGAGATTGCCACCATCGAGGCTGGCTAACCTAAGGTCGAATAGCTGTGTTCCCTTCCACAGGAATCGGTTAATAAGCTTAATGGAGTTGGCACGGTGTTTGTCGATATCATCACCCGAATGTCCGCCAAGCAATCCCTTAACGGTAAGTTTCATGGCCACTGAATCGCTGGGGACTTTTTCTGGTTCGTAGGCAAACGTTGCAATTGTATCGATTCCGCCAGCACAGCCAATAAAAAGTTCACCTTCATCTTCAGAATCGAGGTTTATTAAAATTTTTGAGCTGAAGAAACCACTTTTCATTTCTGAGGCGCCTGTTAAACCGGTTTCTTCATCAACGGTAAACACACACTCAAGGGGTCCGTGTTCAATATCATTTGAAGACAGAATGGCAAGTTGCGCCGCAATGCCTATGCCGTCGTCGGCCCCAAGGGTTGTACCTTTGGCTTTTAACCATTCCCCTTCAACGTATGTTTGTATGGGGTCGGAGTTGAAATCGTGCACTACATCACTATTCTTTTCACAAACCATATCCAGATGGCATTGTAAAACAACCGATTGCTTATTCTCATTTCCCTTTGTGGCAGGTTTCCTGATTACCAAATTCCCAGCATCATCCTTTTGATAGTCAAGGTTATGCTTGTGGGCAAATTCTTCGATGTATGCAATGATTCTTCCCTCTTTCTTTGATGGACGAGGAATTTTACAAATTTCCTCGAAGTATCGAAAAACGGATTCCGGTTTTAGATGGTACTCTCTCATTGGTAAATTATTTTTCGCCATAAACATAATATTTTTTCAAATATGATGTTTTACCAAAAATGGTTTAAAGTATATCAGGATGATTTCATCGCCTTTTTTTTTTATGTTTAATTGGATTAACTTTGCAATCAAAATTCTTGTGAGGGATGATAGAAACACCAGAACTTCATAACCTGCTACTAACCGCTATTGGCGCTGCGGTGAGAGCAGGTTACAAAATAATGGAAGTGTACAATTCCGATGATTTTCAGGTCAATCTCAAATCCGACCGTACTCCTTTAACCCTTGCCGATAGGCTTGCCCATGAGGAAATTAAGAATTCCCTTACAAAAACCTTTATCCCTGTACTCAGCGAGGAGGGTCGAAGTATAGTGTACGAGGAGCGAAAGGGGTGGGACTACTTTTGGGTAGTGGACCCGCTTGATGGGACTAAAGAGTTCATAAAACGCAATGGTGAATTTACCGTAAATATTGCACTTGTTTTGGAGCAGTATCCCATTGCGGGAGTTATTTATGTGCCTGTTACAGGTAAATTATACTACTCTCTTAAATCGGAAGGGGCCTTTATGGTTGAGTCGGTTATGGCTACGCCTCAATTTGAAATATCTTTTAAAGAATTACAGTCCCATTCCCAAAAATTACCCTTGCCAATTGGTCGCGAAAGTATTGTTGTTGTTGAAAGCCGTTCACATAGTTCACCCGAAACCATAAACTACATCAACAGTTTACTGGAGGAATTTAAGCAAATAGAATTACTCCCTGTTGGTTCTTCGTTAAAAATGTGTATGATAGCCGAGGGCAAAGCCGATTTATATCCCCGTTTATCACTCTCCAGTGAGTGGGATACTGCTGCGGGACAGGCAATTATTGAAGGGGCTGGTTTTAAGGTTATTACCTACGAAACCAGAGAGAGGCTATCGTATAACAAGGAGGACCTGGTTAATCCATGGTTTATTGTTACAAATGGCAGGGTTAAGTAACCTAAATTTCAATTCCAAGCACTAAGGTATCGTCAACCTGTTCATAATTTCCTTTCCATTTATCCATGAACTGATCAAGGAATTTAATCTGTTCATCAATGGGGGTATCAATAGTTTGATTTAATTGCCTGATAAGCTCGGCTCTCCCTAACTTTTTCCGTTTGGCATCACTAATCTGATCAATATACCCGTCGGTATAGATAAAGAGTTTCCCTTTCCCGGAAATGTCTAATATTTCAGTTCTAAATTCAATTAAACCTGTTTGATGATTTATATTACGCTGTGGACGCAGGGAACTATGATTTTTATTGGAGTCGAAATACTCGAAATGAATTTTGTGTCCAGAGTATTTCAATTGTTTAGAATTGCTTGCATAGCTACAAACAATGAAATCGATACCTAACAGTATGTTTGAATCAAAGGGCGCTGCGTTGCTGCTTATTAATTCCCTGTATAGGTATTTGGCAATTGCACTAGGGTCATCAAGCTTGTATGTGGTTACTGCATCTTTCAGAATGTTGATTAGCATGATGCTCATAAAAGCACCGGCTACCCCATGTCCCGTACAATCGGCAATTGTAAAGATTATGCCCTTGTCGGTTTCATGGTGCCAGTATAAATCGCCTCCAACGTAGTCCTTCGGTTTGTAGAGCATGGACTGCTTTCTGAAGTATTTTTCAAGTTCAATAGTTTTTGAGAGCAGTGAACGTTGAATAAGCGATGCGTATTCTAAACCTTCGGTTATTTGACGATGGGTGTACTCGAGTAACCTGTTCTGTTTTTCAATTTGTTCGGTTTGAATTGTAAGTTCTGCTTTATGCTGGTTTAGCTCATTATAGTTTATTTCCAGCATATCGCGTTGGGTTTCAATTTCTTCCTTTTGAATCAGGATTTCAGCATTCAACTCCTGAAGCAATTGCTTGTCTTTTTTCAATTTTTTCTGATAAAAGTACAAAAGTATCAAAATGACAGTAGCTGAAAATACAATGGATAGAAGCAAAAGATTGATTACTCTTTGCCGTTTAATACTTAGCTGTTTCAGGTCATTTTCTTTTTGAAGAATAGCTATTTCATGTTCTTTTTTTTCAGTTTCGTACTCAATTTTTAGCTTATCAAGGTTATTCAGGTTTGCCAGGGTGTTCAGGGTGTCGCTAAGCATTTTATATTTTTCCAAATGTTCAATAGCATTCCTGTAATCGCCCTGTTTTTTCAGAATGTTGTAGATACCTTTATGTGCATCGCGCTGCCAAACTGTCGATTTTAATTTTGTGGCAAGTTCAAGTGCTTGATTATAGAATATTTTTGCAGCGTTGTAATTAGCGGTTAGCTCATTAGCATTACCCAGGTTGAGAAGAACTGCGGCAAGCCCATTTTCATTTTTGCTTTGCTCAAAAGCCAATCTGGCTTTTTGGAAATAGCTGATACCTTCATTGTAGTTCCCGATGTCTAAATAGAGTTGCCCTATGTTATTAAGGGTTTTCCCTTGATCGTTGATATTGTTTCTTTTCACGTCAATCTCATATGATTTCAGCAACATGTCGAGGCTTTCGGTAAACCGTTTTTGATCCTTTAGGATAGTGGCAATGTTGTTGTATGTCCTTCCAATCCCTACCAGGTTGTTTAGCTGTTGATATATGGAGAGTGCCTTTTGGTACATTTCAAGCGCCTCGTTTTGCTTACCCTGTGTATCGTAGATGAGTCCAATGTTATTGTAGGCATGCGCTACACCAAGCGAATCGCCAATCTCTTCCCGGAGTTCAAGTGCATGGTATAAATTTTTGGATGCCAGGTCGAGTTTTCCGAGGTTCCAGTAAATTCCTCCCAGCAAGTTGATTGTTTTGGCCAGGCTTAAGGTATCGTTCAGCTGTTGGAAAAGGTCTTTAGCTTTGTTGGCTTTTTCAATGGCTTCTTCGGCTTTACCCGTGTTAAACAGTATGCCTGCCAGCATTTTATAGGCATTGGCCTGGAATTCAGTGGGAACATTCCGTTTTTGGGATAGGGCAATCACTTTCTCGAAGTGGACTTGAGCATGGGTATAGTTGCCTCTGTTGTAGTACCTGTTCCCTGCAAGGTCGTTGCCTTTGGCCATTCCTTCCATCCAATTACTTGAAACAGACGCTTCAATAAACGCACTTACCGCTAAATCGTAAGAAGAATCCTGAAATGCTTTTGTTGTTGCTAATTCGCTAAATATACCATTAAGAAACGAAGTGTCCCTTGAGTTAACCTTAATGATTTGAACCAGGCTGTCGGGGTTTGGTTGAGCTGTTAAAGGAATTGCAGCTACAACGGCTACCATTAGGATTTTGTGTATTTTTATCATGGTTTCTTCCCTATTAAGGGAGTTTACAATTTTTAAATTAAAATGAGTGTATGAATCATCTCTTTGATTTTAAAGGAGAAACCCATTTTAGTACCAAATTCATTGTGACAAGGCCTTCCAGAAAATAAGTACTCATTGGTGCACAAATAACTATGCAAATTAACTAAAAAATAGGATAAAAGAAACATACCTGCAAATTTTGCGTTTACTTATGGCGATGACGAAGGCTGAGGCAAAAAAAGGATAAAGGTTAAAGGATAGATGAACAAACAGTGTAAATTACAAATATGAGGCCAGTCTAAAAAGGCATTTTTTGTTTAACCGCTAAGACGCAATGGCGCAAAGGTTTTAAATTTAATTACACTTCTGTTAGTAGCATTGGTTTATAGTCCCAAATCTGTTAATACCTGTTTTAAAGTAGATTAAGAATCACTATATCTAACGAGTGATTAAATTATTTTTTATTTCTCAGCGTCTTAGCGCCTTTGCGGTAACAGGCAGTAAAAATATTGCATGCTGCTAACTGGTTACAAATTAGTTTTTCTACAAGCAATTTTTTTTCTTGTTCATCAATTTGTTAATCAGCTTACGGTGGAATGGGTTAACTACCTTGAAGTTATTATCAATCTCATTAAAAGTATAAATAACAATTCTGTCAAAGCTGCATTCACAGTGCAGATATTTGAAATATTTTTATGCCCAACGACAAAACATCTTAATTGCATAATTAATTCGTATTTTTGGACAAAATTACGACATTATCAGTTCCCGCTCAAAAGTTAATAAAAGACTGATATACAAACATCAAGTCAGTAGTTCTGTAAATGCAAATTTATGCTTTAGGAGATTTTTTACTTTGCACTTTGCACTTTGCATTACGTATTGAGCCATTGCGACAAACGGAAAATGGTAGTCATATATTCCTGTTTTACAGCACTTTCGTTTCATTTTAACACTTCGGTTCGTCAAGAGCACAAAATATCAAGATAGTATAAAAGTTGGCAATTATCGGGTGCCATATGTAAGACATCTATAATCATTTTTTTTCAATCACCTCTCTCGTTAAGAATTGTCGCATTTTATCTGCTATTTTATTTAATGTTTCATCATCAAAATCAAATTTGTAGAATTTTTTAAATAATTCTATCTTCAAATCTATCTCTGAAAATTCAGGATTTTTTATTTTTAATTGATTTAAGATAATGTTTCTTGATAATTCTGTCATTTCAAATAGCCCTGCAATCCTTTCTTTCAACGGTTTTGCATAGATTATTTCAAATTGCTTTTGCAAAATATGTTTTGGTGTATCATTCATTGTCTAATAAATTAAATGTTTCCAAATTGAGTATATTACACCAATTTTTTATATAATCTAAATCTTTTTCAGGATTTAATAACAAATTTTCAATGTCGAAAATTTGTCGTTCGCCTTGATATTGCTGTATCCAAATAATTTTTGCAATTATCAAGTCGTTTAAATCAATAACCCAAAGTTCTGTATTAAATTCTTTTACTCTTTTTCGGCGTTGAAAAGCAAGATTATGATATTCAGTATCTTTTTGTATGATAAAATCAATCTTAAAACCAGTAGAATAGTCAATTACATTAAACATTCCTTTTCGTTTTAATTCTTCTTTTATCGTATTTACGTCGTAATAAGCATTAGGGAATAAACTTGTAAATTCGTCAATTTTGTTTTCAGATAGTTCTATCACAATATCAATATCTCTTGTCATTCTTGGTATCGTATAAATATTTAATGCTACACTTCCTGAAACCATATATTTGATTTCATGCTCTTCAAGTTGATTACAAACCCTTTTTAATAAATCATATATCATATCGTATCAAATTGTCAATTTTTGTATGGGGTATAACGTCTTGTATTCACGAAGTCCTGATCTATTGGGATTTCCCGAAGGGCAGTATAGTCGCTTCTCTCCATATAAATTTAGAAATTAGAAGTTAGAAGTTTTTTATTCATTGTTTTTAAACCACTTACAAAAATTGCAGCGCATTCATCAACCTCATTTAGATTAGAATTACGAATTACGAATTACAAAGTTTTTTATTCATTAATCAACATTTATCAATTTCTTTCAAAACTATCTTCCTCAATCTTCCTCAATCTTCCTCTACCTTCATCTATCTTCCTCAATCTTCCTCTACCTTCATCTATCTTCCTCAATCTTCCTCTACCTTCATCTATCTTCCTCAATCTTCCTCTACCTTCCTCTACCTTCCTCTACCTTCCTCTTAGATATTCCCAATGAGTGTGGTGGAGGTTAACTCCCTGTAACGCTCATTAAAATCGCTACACATCTGCTTTACCTGCTGCATTTCAGGAATATCGGGTTCAATTTCAAGCCCGTAGCTATCAAGTTTTTCTTCCACAAATGCAATTGACAGTTGTTCGACATGGCGTGCAGGTTGGTATCCAATATCTTTTCTGTCGCTAATAATTACTTCGTTTAGCAGCTCACAGTTTACCATTAAGTCGAGGAGGTTGCGCATCAGGCGTTGCGGAATTTTAAGGTTAATGGAAAGATCGAGACTTGTAGCAGGCTTTTCGCCCTGCATAAATCGTTTAACAATGGTGCTTAGAACCAGTAGGGTAAGCATATTTCGGTTTTTATGGCTAATGTGGGTGGTTTCCCTTTCGTATTCATACATATCGACATTTTGGTAGGCAAAAGAGATTTCGGCGCCAAGCAACACTATTTGCCAGCTTATTTGCACCCAGAAAAGGAACAAGGGGAGCGCAGCAAAACTCCCATAAATTGCATTATACCGTGAAACTCCTATTTGTAGGGTTATGTAGAGCCACTGTAGAATAACAAAACCGGAACCTGCAATAACACCAGCAATGATACCCGATACGTACGAAACCTTGGTGTTAGGAATGGCAATAAAGATAAAGCTGAAAAGTATCCATATTAACAGGTATGGGATGAATTGAAGCATATTAATTAGGTAGGGGCTAATGTAGCCTACCAGCTCAATTTCTTGTGCAATGGTTTTTACAGTGGTGGCAAGGTAGATGTGAATACTACCTGAAGCTATAAGCAGCACAGGTGCTATGAGCATTATTGAAAGGTAATCGGTGAACTTTCGTATCCAGCTCCTGGGCTTTTCAACCTGCCAGATGTCATTAAAGGCATGTTCAATGTTCGATAGCACGTTGATTACCGACCAAAAAAGCAGTACAACGCCTATGCCGGCAACTATGCCACCTCCGGTACGGGCCAGTAGTGAGTTGGCAAACTCTATAACCCTATTTATAAATTCCTCTTGCCCTTTAAATTGGCTGGTAATTTGTTGCTCAAGGTATTTTTCAAAACCAAACCCCTTTGCAATGCCAAAAGCCATTGCAAAAATTGGAACAATAGACATTAAGGTGTAGTAGGTTAGCGCCGAGGCTTTAACAACCACCTTATCCTCAAAAAAACCTTTGAGTGCTAATAGCAATACCCTTAAATACTTGAAGAGCCATTTAAGCTTAGGTGGCAGCTCTTCGAGGTTCATGCTCCATATCTCATGAATGAGGAAGCGATGAAGCCTTTGGTACTGCTTTACTAACCAGTTAGTTTTTCGTTGTTTAACCATGACGTTCAATCTTTTATGGCAAAAACCTTACCGGGCTTGCTGCTAACCACCCCTGAAAACTCCATGTTCAGCAACGATGATAACACGGTCGATACCGGTAATCCCGTGCCCAAAGCAATCATATCCACAGTTTCTGCACCTTTTGCTTTCAGAAAGGTATAAATTTTTTGCTCTTCGGCGCTAAACTGATCAAAGTTAATTGAAAATTGCTTGATGTTCTGGTTCTTTTGGTTTGGTTTCCAGCCTAGCATGAACTCAATGTCGTCGGCCGATTCAACCAGCGCTGCCTTATTCTGTTTAATCAGCATGTTACAGCCCTGTGAGTAGGTTG
Source organism: Bacteroidales bacterium UBA4073 (assembly GCA_002383425.1). Taxonomy (GTDB): domain Bacteria; phylum Bacteroidota; class Bacteroidia; order Bacteroidales; family Tenuifilaceae; genus Tenuifilum. Next base: position 22,800 of record DFYV01000160.1, read on the forward strand.
AGGTAACATTGCCGGGTACGGCAAATACTTCGCGGTTGTATGAGTTGGCAATATCGGCAGTAACCAGCGCACCACCCTCAATGGCGCTTTCAACTACAATGGTAGCGTCAGCTAAGCCAGCAATGATACGGTTTCGCCTTAAAAAGTTATTGCGGTCGAACGGGGTATCGGAAATAAAATCGGTTGCCAGCGCTCCCTGTTCAACTATATCCTTTGCAATGCCCCTATGGGCAATGGGGTAAATGGTATTCAGGCCATGCCCCAGTACCGCAATAGTGGGTAAGTTGTTCTTTAGTGCCGATTTGTGCGCCATAATGTCGATACCATAAGCCAAACCGCTAACAATAATGGGAGAGTGTCCTTTAGCGGCTAACCCGCTAACAATTGCATCGCAAATATGTTTGCCATAATCGGTAGCTTTGCGAGTCCCTACAATGCTAATAACCTTATCGGCATTAAAATTTATACTGGAACTGCCTTTTACGTAAAGCATTACCGGGCCATCCTCACACTGGCGAAGCCTTTCGGGGTATTCAGGGTCGGTAAAGTATAGTGCCTGTATTTTGTAATGCTCAATGAATTTCAGCTCCTTTTCAGCCAGGGGCAAAACATTCTGGTTTACCACCTCGTTTGCTATGGTATCGCCAATACCTGGAATCCTAAGTAAGGCTGATTTGGATTGATGGAAAACCGCCTCGGCACTCCCGCAATACGCAATTAACCGTTTAGCGGTTATACTTCCCACTTTTGGAATAAGTTCAATGGCTATGCGATATTGCAGTTCACTTTCGGCCATGCAGCTATACCTTTGAAAGTTGTTTTAGCGAATCTTCCATGTTGTTGAATTGCTCAGGGGTTAACGACACTACCGATACCGGCGGGTATTTCATAATCTTACTGCCCTTTTTTACATAGATATGAAGCTGTTTTTTTGGCCATTTGGAGGTAATTTCGTACCTATAGAATTCGGAGTGGAGGATTTCCATCGATATCTTTCTCCCACCCCAGGGGCGTAGCTTGAACGTACGGATCACCAGCTTACCGCCCTCATCGTTGTACGATACAAATGCTGCATCTTTCCATACGAAGTAGCCAAAGAATAGAAGGTATAAAAGAACGATGACGGCAATTATCCACTCCTGACCCATACCTATGTGCTTTTCTATAAATTCAGGTATAGCCGTAACATATAAAAGTACAATGATGATAATCACCACAACCGCCATCACAAGCATCAGGGAGTGTATTCCATATACCGTATCGTGATTGTCAAATTTCATTCTTCATCTATTTATTTTCCAATTTTCGTCTGTTTAACTCCCGTAGAATGGAAAAACGCTGTTCAATAAGGATAATGGGTAAGGAAGGATCGTACTGGTAAAGCTTGTTCATCCAAATTAATGCGCTTTCAAGCGTACCATAAGGAACGATCAAAGCCGTATTGTACCCCCGGTTTGCCAAATTAAAGCTGATATGTTTTGCCATCCCGTAGCGCTGGGCAAAAATTACATTCTCGGTTCCTTGTCCTATCTGGTAATTCTCCATTAACGAGGTTAGGTAAAGAATGTTATCGGGATTATGGCTAACCATAAATGCCGATACATAGTCGATATTGTTTAGCAAATACTTGGTTACCTCATGAAAAGCTTGTTTGGTTTCATTGAAGCTGTGACAGCTTGACTCGCTTTGGTCGTTTTTGGCATGCCTCTTTTTTACATAGTCCGATGTCAGGTACTTGGAAATGGCAATTCCGGGGGTAAAACCTTGGTTTAACGCATTTCTTACAAAATCGATAACCCTTTTGGGGGAGTTAACATGGCATAGATGGAAAAGTAGATATACTGTTACCCTCTGAGTGTTAAAGCGTTGCATCAAATCCTTAGCCAATGTTTGAAGGGCAGGAAAACATGAATAAGAAATTGTATATAGAATTATCGATTTACCTTTTTGCAGGGCAGTGTTGCACACTGTTTCTAAGTTTTCGGTAAATGCTTGAAGTAATTCTTTATCCGCCTGATTCAGCAATCCATCGCCCGAAACAAGCTTGAGGATTCGATTATCTATATAGTAGTCCACATTTAAAAAGATGTAATTTAAACCCGGTATATCAAGCAAATCGCTTTTAAGTAGCGAAACCAAATTAACCGGATTCATGCCCCTGTCATGTAACGGGGCTACACAGGTAAGTATCCTATTGTGTATGTTTTCTGTTGATATTTTTTGAATATCATCTACCGAACTTTTACAGTAAAACCTATTAACCAGTAAACAGCCCGGGAAGTTGTAAAGAATTTTAACTTTTTTGGCAAGAATAGAAATTTTTATCAGGAATTGGCCAATCAGCTTGTTTGCGAGTAACCCAAGTATAAATGCATTCCAACGGAGCGAAGCATTGCTCCTGTTTTCAAAAACATGTTCAGTGCTACTCAGCGTAAACATTATTTTATGAATTTGTCCTCAAAATTATTATTTTTTGTTAAATAACTGGTTTTTACTTTACTAATGTTTCTCACGTATCAATATTATTCTATAAATCAAATATTTACAAATGGATTGAAATTATCATGTAATTCATTATCAAGCGATTGATAACACCAATGTATATTTAACACTTTGTGAAACTTTGTGCATACTTCGTGTTTTTTGTGGTTATATTCAGTAATTTAGATTTTTACCACAAAGGCCTCAAAGAGATTCACAAATACCACAAAGATTGTATGTGTTTGTATTTTAACATCTTAATTCATGAGAATAAAGTGCGAAACATTAGTACTTTACAAAATGTATTTTTATGTTAAACCTTGAGCTTTGTAAAAGGTTTAATTATATATTAACACGGATTAATTGACTAAACTTATGAGAATCGCAAAGCAATTATTCATTCTACTATTTGTGGGAGTTACATTGACAGGGACATCGCAAGGCGTGTTGGAGTGGTATCGCTACCCTGCCATTTCGCCTAATGGTAAAACCATAGCATTTGTTTACAAGGGCGATATATACACTGTTCCCGTTAGTGGGGGCGAGGCTGTTGCTGTAACCGCCAATCCTGCACACGACTATATGCCGATTTGGAGCCACAACGGCAATTTTATTGCATTTGCATCGAACAGGTATGGTAATATGGATATTTTCATAGTTCCGGCTAAGGGTGGAGAACCTCAACGTTTAACCTACCATTCATCCGACGAGCTACCCTATACATTTACTCCCGACAATAAATCAGTGCTTTTTGGAGCTGCTCGTTACGATATGGCCACCAGCCGGCTTTATCCAACTACCTCGCAGCCTGAACTATATTCGGTTCCGGTTAGCGGAGGAATAGTGAATCAGGTATTGCCTGTACCAGCCGAGGGCGTTTCCGTATCGGGTAATGGTAACCTTTTGATGTTTCACGATAAAAAAGGTGGTGAAAATGAGTTTCGCAAACATCACCAATCGTCAATAGCCCGCGATATCTGGTTGTACAACACTCAAACCAAAGATTATAAGCAGCTTACAACCTTTAAGGGCGAGGATCGCAATCCTGTATTTGCTCCGGGCGATTCAACTATTTACTTCCTTAGAGAGGATGGGAGTTTTAACGTTTTCATGTTTTCGGTTTCCAACCCGTCGGAGTGCAAGCAGGTTACAAATTTTAAGACTCATCCTGTCAGGTTTTTAAGTGTTAGTCAAAACGGAACGCTTTGCTTTGGCTACGATGGTTCCATTTACACCATGGATGTGAATAGTGAGGTGAGCCGCAAGGTGAATATCACCATAAATCGTGATTACCAGCAAAATCCTGAGCAAACGGTTAATCTTAGTGGAAATATACGTGAGGTTGCCATATCGCCCGATGGTAAGGAGGTTGCCTTTATAGCTCGAGGCGAAGTGTTTGTTACCTCAGTTGAGGGTGCTTTTACCAAACGTATTACTCAAACCCCCGAGCAGGAACGCTTTGTGGCTTTTATGCCCGACGGTAAGAGTATAGTGTATGCCAGTGAAAGGGATGGCCGCTGGCAAATTTTTAAATCCACGCGCGTTAGGGCCGAAGAGCCATTCTTTTTTGCTTCAACCCTTGTAAACGAGGAATTGCTGGTGGGTAATGAACACGATTGCTACCAGCCATTACCCTCGCCCGATGGTACCAAGTTGGCTTACATTGAGGATAGAACTACCCTTAAGGTGATGGACATGAAAACTAAAGCTACCACCACCCTGCTCACGGCCAGAGAACTTTTCTACATGAGCGATGGCGATCAGTATTTCACATGGAGTCCCGATAGCCGTTGGCTTTTAGTTCACTACCTACCAACCATGTCGAACTCTGAGGTTATTGCAGTTCCTGCCGACGGCAGCTCCCCGTTTACTAATTTAACCAAAAACGGTTACGACGATCTATACCCACGCTGGGTGAATGGGGGTAAGCAAATTATTTGGCTTTCCACACGCGATGGCCTTCGCAGCTACGCCAATAGCGGCGAGCGTCAAACCGATGTTTATACCCTTTTCCTAACCCGCGATGCCTGGGACAGGTTCAGACTTAGCAAGGATGAGTATAACCTGCTAAAAGCCATTGAGGAGAAAGAAAAAGAGGCTAAAGCCAAAAGCGATGAGAGCAAACAGAACGATAAAAAATCAAAGGAGAAAAAAGACAAGGAAAAGGTTGATAGCTCCCTCCGGTTCGACTGGGAAGGGTTTGAATACCGTGTTGCCCGTCTTACCACATCATCGGCCGACATAGCCAATGCCCTGCTCAGCAACGATGGCGAAACACTTTACTATCTTGCCCGTTACGATAAAGGCTATAACCTGTGGTCGATGAACGTTCGCGATAAGGAGGCAAAAATTATCGTTAACATGGATGCCGATAATGCCCGTATATACTGGGATAAGAACGAAAAAAATATGTTCATGCTTGCCGACGGCAAACTTTACAAGGTTGATGTGGATAAGGGGAAGCGTGAAGCCTTAAAGGTTTCGGCTGAGGCCACTATCAATACGAAGGCCGAAAGGCAAGCCATGTATGAACATGTGGTTATTCGTACCCGAAAAGGATTTTACACACCCGATTATCACGGGGTGAATTGGGATGCCATGGCTGAACATTACCGAGGTTTTATCCCCTATGTAGGTAATGGATACGAATTTGCCGAACTGCTAAGCGAACTGCTCGGTGAGCTGAACGTCTCGCATTCAGGGGCACGTTACTTTTACCATAATTCCAATGACGATCAAACCGCCTCGCTGGGAGTAATCCCTGATGTAACCTATCAAGGACAGGGTATTAAGGTTGATGAAATCCTACTGGGTGGCCCACTCGATCGTAAGGAGTTTAATCTTTCGGTTCCCTTTATAGTAACAGCCATCGATGGCGATACTATTGGATTGGATAGGGATTGGGCTTTTTACCTTAACCGCAAAGTCGATAAGTACATTCTGTTAACCATCAAGGAGTTGGCTACGGGAAAAGAGCGACAGGTTTCTGTAAAACCAGTGAACATCTCGCAGGAATCGCGTTTACTATACCGCCGTTGGGTTAAACGCAATGCCGATGAGGTGGAAAAACTTACTAACGGGGCACTGGGTTACGTTCATATTCCCGGCATGAGCGATGGCCCATACCGCAATATTTATGGCGAAATGATGGGTAAATACTATCACTGCCAAGGAATTGTGGTTGATACCCGTTTCAACGGCGGTGGTGACCTTGTATCGGATTTAGCCATGTTTTTCACCGGCACTAAGTTTATCTCCTACCAAAACCATACCCGTGAGCTTGGGTCTGAGCCAACATTCCGATGGACAAAACCGACGGTGGCGCTGGTGAACGAAGCTAACTACAGCGATGGTAGCTGTTTTGCTTGTGGTTACCAGCAACTGGGCATAGGAAAGCTTGTTGGTATGCCTGTTCCAGGTACCTGTAGTTTTGCCGGTTGGGAACAGCTTCAGGACGGGCAAATAATATGGGGAATGGTGCCTGTTAGCTCCAAGGACATGCACGGGCAATGGATGGAAAACGTTGAAACTATTCCAGACCACGTAATCATGAACCAACCCGGGATTGCACCCTTTGGCAGCGACCAGCAACTTGAAAAAGCTGTTAACATCCTAATGGAAGCTGCTACCCGGTAATTTTATGTAACTGTTTTAACTTTCCAATTGGATAAAGTACAGGGAAAAAAGTTGATGGTTGACGGTTGATGGTTGACGGTTGATAGATAACGTTTAACGTTTAACGTTTCACGGTTGATGGTTGATNNTTTTGCCTTTTAACTTTTAACTTGATTTTAAACCTTGAACCTTGAACTTTGAACCTCGAACCTTGAACCTCGAACCTTGAACCTCGAACCTTGAACCTTGAACTTTGAACCTCGAACCTTGAACTTTGAACCTCGAACCTTAATCCTTTATCCTTTAACCTTTAACCTTTAACCTTAATCCTTTAACTTTTAACTTTTAACTTTTAACTTTTAACGGTTATTTTCTAACTTGGAGGGCTTTTTATCAACCTATACCTAAATCAAAATGCCTAAAAAACAAACGCCGGGTAAGCACTTCAACCCCCATAAAAATTACAGGGATACCATGAAAGCCATTGGCTACGTTAGTAGAGTTGAAGCTACCCGTAACGATTACGAACGCATAGGGTTCAAATCGGGGTTGGAGGTTCATCAGCAACTGAAAACCCAGCAGAAGCTTTTCTGCCGTTGTCCGGCAGGTGTTTATCACGACGATAACGACTACCACGCCGAGATAATCCGCCACATGCGACCAACCCTTAGCGAAATGGGTGAATACGACGGTACAGCACTTATGGAATTTAAAACCCGCAAGGAGATAGTTTACCGTATTAACAACAAAACTACCTGTACCTATGAGATCGACGATACCCCACCTTTCCCCATAAACCGTGAGGCTCTTGAAATAGCCCTTGAGATATCGTTGCTTTGTAAGTTCAACATTGTTGGGGAGGTTCACATAACCCGCAAGCAGTACCTCGATGGGTCAATCCCAACTGGTTTTCAGCGAACGGCCATTCTTGGCGTTGAAGGTGAAATTCAGCTCAAGAACAAGAAGGTTGGCCTTATCCAGCTGAGCATAGAAGAAGATGCCTGCCGGGAGATTTCGGATATTGGGCATCGACGGGTATATAAAACCGACAGGTTGGGAATGCCCCTAATCGAAACGGTTACCCATCCTCAATGTCTTACTCCCGATGAGTTGCGTGAGGCAGCCGATTACATCCGTTTTTTAAACCGAAGCACCGGTAAGGTTCGTACAGGAATTGGAGCGGCACGCCAGGACACCAACGTGAGCTGCGAGGGTGGAACGCGTGTTGAAATTAAAGGCGTATCGCATAACAAGTGGTTACCCGAACTTTCGCATAACGAGTGTTTTCGACAGTGGTCGTTATTACATATTCGCAAAATACTTCTTGAGCGAGTACCCTTACCCGATAAGTGGGCCATGCACTATATGGAGGTTGATCCCTACGCCCTTAGCCTTGAACATCAACTTGTCCTGAAATATGCCGATATGGGCTATACAGTTGTTGCAATAGCTTTACCCGCTTTCCACGGAATACTATCACACTTCACCCAACCCGAAAAATGCTTTACCAACGAGTTGGCCGACAGGCTTAAGGTGATTGCCTGCATTGAGCGTCCTAACATCACCAGCAGTGAGGATTTGGATGCGCCGCTCTCCGAAAACGATACCACAAAACTGGCATCACTGCTTAAGGCTTCGCCCGACGATGCTATTGTCCTGATCTGGGGGCTACCCGACGATATTCCTACTGCCCTTGAAACAGTTGAGGAGCGATGCCGAATGGCTTTTGAAGGTGTTCCACGCGAAACCCGCCGTCCGCTTGCCGATGGCACAACTCTTTTTGAACGCGTACTCCCAGGAGCCGATCGTATGTACCCCGATACCGATTCACCCCCCATACCCTTAGACGAGGCTTATATCGAAAAATTACGCAAAAATCTACCTGTCGATATATGGCATCGTTTTCAGCAACTTGCCCAGATGCAAATCCCCGATGATGCCCACCCTTACCTGCTACGCCGAAATCTGGTGCCCGTAGTTGAGGCCATTGCCAACCTGGGATTTCCTCCACGGTTCGTGGGCACTCTACTGGGCCATACACTGAAACGAATCGAAGGTAAATACCCAAAACATAAAGATTTTTCGTATTCCCGATTAGTTGATTTATTCCTCTACCTTAAAGAAAATAAGCTGCATCACTCCCTGTCTAAGCTTATGCTTCCTGTTGTTTATCAATACCCCAACATGGATTTCAACTCGGTGCTAACCAGCATCAATTTTAAGCGTAAGACTGAGGAAGAACTACTTGCCCCTGTCGATTACCTTATCGAAAAATTTAAGGAGATAAGAATTGCTAAAAACGATAAACCCCAGAATGTGGTTAACTGGGTTATGGGACAGCTGCATAAACAGGCGTTGGGGAATATCGATCCTGCCCTACTTCACTCAAAAATTATACAAAGAATATCCACAGCTAAAACCGGTATTGCATAATAAGATGAATTATGGAAGATATTTTTCAAGGATACAAAGGTCGCTCCCTTGATGTGCTCAAAAAGTTTAACGTTAGGGTCTGGGGTAAAGCCGTAATTGAAACCACCAGAGGGGAGTTTCAGGGTACAGTGTTACCCCGTGCCGAAAACGACGATGATACCCACATTGTACTGAAAATTGCTACCGGGTACAACATCGGTATCGATATTTTTACTATAAAGTCGATGAAAGAGGTTGGGTACTACAAAGCCACCTACAAGATTCCGGAAAAGGAGTTCCCATACACACCAAATCTTCCCAAGGTGAAGTTACTGGGGACAGGGGGAACCATAGCCTCGCGTCTCGATTATCGAACTGGTGCGGTTATACCGGCCTTTTCGCCCGGCGAACTCTATGGCGCTGTGCCCGAACTGGCCAACATCTGCAACCTTACCACCGAAAAACTCTTTGCCGTTTTCAGCGAGAATATGGGCCCTGAGCAGTATAAGGCTCTTGCCATTGCCATTGGCAAAGAAATAGAGAATGGCATTGATGGAATAATTATTGGACATGGAACCGATACCCTGAGCCATACAGCAGCAGCGCTAACCTTTATGGTTCAAAACCCTCCGGTTCCAATTGTACTTGTGGGCTCCCAGCGAAGCAGCGACCGCCCCAGTAGCGATGCTGCACTTAACCTGATGCATGCATCATACACAGCTGGCTATTCCGATATTGCAGAGGTTATGGTTTGCATGTTTGGCCCAACTTCCGATGAGTATGGCTTCCTGCATAGGGGAACCCGTGTCCGTAAAATGCATAGCTCATATCGCAGCACCTTCCGAACCGTTAGCGATATCCCTTTGGCTACGGTTAGCCTAAAAGATGGCGTTCGTCCATTAAAGGAAACGTTCAACCATCGCCGTAAAGACCGCAAAGCCAATATCTTACCATTCTTTGAGGAGAAGGTTTCAATAGTTTACTACTACCCGAACATGAAGCCCGACATTATCGATTCGTTGGTCGATAATGGCTATAGGGGTATAATTATTGCTGGTACAGGATTGGGTCACGTTAACAAGCCCCTTTACCCAGCCATTGAGCGAGCTAAAAAGAAAGGCGTTCACATGTTCATGACCGTTCAAACCCTTTGGGGCTACGCCCACATGTATGTTTACGATACAGGGCGCGACCTAATGGCCAAGGGAATTATCCCAGCCGAAAACATGCTCCCCGAAACCGCTTATATCAAGCTGGGCTGGGTACTTGGTCAAACCGACGACCCCGAAGAGGTAAAACGCCTGATGCTAACACCAATTAACGACGAAATTACACCCCGTGAACCCTATAACGGCTACCTCATTTACCAGGGAGGCGTACCCGAGGTGGAAGAGTTCATCAGGAAGTTCAGGAAGTAAGAAAAGGAGATGATGGCTGATGGTTGACGGTTGATATCTTTTGAATTTCAAATTACGAATTACGAATTACGAATTACGAATTACGAATTACGAATTACGCTTTTAACTTTTACTTTTCCCTTTCTCCTTTTGTCATTCCGAACGAAGTGAGGAATCTGTGTTGAAGTTGATGGTTGATGGTTG
>DFYV01000144.1:0-4666 GCA_002383425.1 Bacteroidales bacterium UBA4073
GTTCTTTGCGGTTTCTTTTTTTCATATGTTTATATTTTCATTATTTCAATTTTTTACTACAAAGGTAATATCGAATCGTTATAATCATTTTCGTGTGCGTTAATCCTACTATCATGGCTCGATTCATTTTACAAAGAACCGAACGGTTTCCGTGCGGGTATTATTAAGCTCATCGGTAGCAAGAATGGTTAGCTCATTAATACCTTCAGCTAAGTTAGTGATTGGTGCGGAGTAAAGTTGATTCTTTGAGCCATTAAGGGAGAACTGGATGGTGTTACTGGCTGTTAGGTTATCCGATTCACCTACGTAAATTCTAACATTTGTTGGGTAAACCGGTAACGTTTCCGTATCAACCTGAATAATGCTATTGGGTTTTATGCTGAAATGCCAGTAAATTTCAGGGGGTTGGTTATCGACTGCAAAGGTAAATGCTGTTACATTTATATTTTCCACATTATCGTAGCCTATAAACTCCATGGTATAGAATCCATTTTCAGCTATTACGAATGGTTCAAGGTATCGGTTATTTTGACCTTGGTTAAGGGTGTATTCAATACGGTTAACGCCAGCTTCCTTATCGGTGGAAGTAAGCGCTATTTTGGTTGAGGGTCCAATCCAAAGAGTATCGCGAAGGGTAAGCGTTGGCCCAATAAATTTATAGCCAAGCTCAGGTCCGGTAATATCGATGGTTGGCATGGCAAACGATTGGGTGTTGGCCTCGGAACTACTGCGATTATTTACCCTGTCGATTGCGTATGTTTTTAGCTTTACTGTACCCAAAATATCGGCAAGTAGAACGGGTTTCTCGTAAAGCTGGAACTGCCCGTTGTTCAAGGAGTAGTAAATTTCTTTCACCCCTGCTTTATTATCCACGGCCATCACCTTTAATTGGCTGCGCCCCGATGAGTATTCACTATTCCCAATCATGTATGAGTTACCTTCAATCTCCTCAACTACCACCGGGGGAGTTTTATCTACATAGAATGTGTAGCTTTTATGCAGCTCTTCGTTTCCGGCCCTATCGGTCGAATACCATGAAAGGTTATGGTACCCTTCGGTTAACGTTGAGGTTTGTATAGGTTTTTGATAATCAATCCATTGGCCTGATGAATCGATCATTACTTTAGTCGATTTTACTCCGAATGTGTCACTTGCATTTAGAGTAATTGACGCTCTGCCCGATAGTATATCTTCGTGTTTATCGCCTTTAAACGAAAGTTCGGTTACCGGTGGGGTTGCATCTACAATTATTTTTCGCGAAATAACAGGCTCGGCATTTCCGAGGTTGTCGGTGGAGTAAACTTTAATTTCATACTCTCCTTCATCGGTTAGGCTTACAGGTTCATGGTATTGAGAAAAATTGCTGCCATTTAATGAGTAAAAAATCTTATCGACCCCGGCATTTTCGTCGGTTGCCGATAGCTCAACTATTGAGCTGCCACGTACAATCACGGCATCTTTCAGAGTTAATACATTTTGGCTTTGGGGGGTTATTACACTTTGTGGCGCTATTCCGTCGGCAAATAGCTCAAATCGGATTTTCCGACCTTTGTAAAGGTCAAGGTGGGTCATGAGTTGAGGCCCCGAACCATGCCATGTTAACGTGTTACTTTTTTTACTGATTTCGTGTAGCATTACAGCGTTGCTGCCATCGGGTTTTGTGCCAATGTAGAGGTGGATAGGCACATCTGGCGACACAAATAGTTTCCCCGTTGAATCGATATAGAAGGCTTTTTTTTCGGGTCCCTGGGCATTAGCGGTGAATGATATTCCTGCAATGGATATAAGTAATATTTGATAAAATTTATTCATACTCGCAGAGCTGATGGTTAATTTTTGGGTAGGTAGAAACGGAATTCAACACGCCGATTCTCGCGATGTTTACTGTCGGGACAGCTAACGCCTTTAGTACACTCATTAACTGGTTGGGAATCGCCATAGCCTTTGGCTTTTAATCGATAGCTTACAATTCCTTTTGACGATAAGTAGTTAACCACCGATTGTGCCCTTTTTTGTGAAAGTTCCATGTTGTAATCGCTCGACCCACGTACGTCGGCATGGGCTTTGATTTCAACGTACAGCTCAGGGTAGTTTTTCAGGATTTCAGCTATTTCGTTGAGGTTTTCGATTGAATTGTCTATTATTCTTGCGCTTGCAGTTTCAAAGTAGATGTTGTCAACCCTGAAGGTTACTTCGGGAGCCGCAATAATTTGGTAGATTGCGGTATCGCCAGTGTTCCCAACATTGTCAACGCCATAAAGTTTTATTGTGTATTCACCGGTTCGTTCCACGGTTAGCTCGCTGATAATGGGAATAAACGGAAGGTCGTCTATTGCGGCAAATGCTTGTTTTACACCCGATTTTGTATCGGAAACAGCAGCCCTGAAGGTGGCTTTGTTTTCAACGTATATCCTATTTTTATGCTTGAAAAGAAGCCCTTGTGTAACATTTAAGCTTGCCTTGGGACCAAATCCATCGGCCCAAATCAGGTATCGTACTTTCTCCTTTCCGCTTTCGTAAACCAGGTAATGCCTGCCATCGCCATCGAAGTACATCGGGTTAGCCGCCCTGTCGGTACTGGGTATTAGCACTTTTTGGTCGGGTTGGCTCTCGGGGCTTATGAAGAAGTACACGGGGGCATCGGCCTTCACATATACCTCACCCTTATCGTTAACGAAGACATTGTTAACGTTTTCTTGGGCAAACAACGATAGGGGAAATGCTGAAAGGGTTAAGATGAAAAACTGCCGTTTACTCATGACCTGTTATAAAAGTATGTACAAAAATAAAAATTTTTGTTAAAATCATGCTTGAGTCCAGTATAAAAAGCATGTTTTATTTTAGCAAAACAATTTATGTTTTTAATTGTCATCATTTTTAAAAAAAAATGTGAAATTAACATATAACCCTTATTTTCAATGTTTTAACTTTACAAACTTTACAAACTTTATGAATTTTATGAACTTTATGAACTTTTTAGATTGAACTCATGATAGCTTATCTAACTTAAAGGGTTGTCCGGTAAGATGTAACCCAATAACCAGAACATCGTCAATCTGTGTATTTTCGCTACCCATCCATTCGTCAAGGGTTGTTTCAAGTTGTTCTTGCTGAACAACCATGGGCTGTTGGTGAATGTTTTTAAGCGTATTCCTGAAACGGGCAGAGGTGAACTTTAAATTTTCGGGGCCACCAAACTGGTCAATGAATCCGTCGGAGAACAGGTAAAAGCTGGTAGGGGAATCGATGGTGAAGCTATGCAGGGTAAACTCGCGTTTTTCTTCCTTTTGCAAACCTCCTATGGAAATTGGGTTGCCTTTAATTATATGGCATTCGTTGTTTGAAATGTAGATCAGGGGATTTTTTGCGCCGGAGAACTCAATGGTTTTACCATCGCCCTTGATGTGGAGCAGAGCCATATCCATCCCGTCGCGGCTATCGCTATCCTCTTGCTTTAGCAAATGCCTAACCAGAATATGAAGTTCATTGAGTATGAGGTTGGGTTGGGTTAATCCACTACGAACAAGAACATCCAGAAGGTTTAGCCCAATCATCGACATGAATGCTCCGGGTACTCCGTGACCGGTACAGTCAACCGCTGCTATCAGTAATCCAAATTCGTTGTCAGGGATGTTGGGGAGGGTTATCATGTAACGGTTTCGTTTGTTGGTGGCCACGTTTTGTCCACCGTAAGCGCTGAACCAGTAAAAATCGCCGCTAACAATTTCACGTGGTCGGAACATGATGAATGAGTCGGGTATGTAGTTTACCAGTTGGTCATAGGTTGGCAAAAGTGCTTGTTGGATACGTTGTGCATAGTTTATGCTGCTGGTAATGTTGCGGTTTTGCTTTTCAATTTGTTGTAAAGCCTCCATTAGTTCGTTGCTCTTAGCTTCAATCATTGCTTTCTGGCGGGCAAGCTCCTCGTTTGAACGTTTCTTTTGAAGGTAGTAATGGGTTATAAGTGCAAGTATGCCAAGGGTTGCTGTTATTATTACTACAAAGATATTCCGAACCAGAATCTGGTTTTTGAGTTTTGCTTCGCTCAGCGCATTTTCTTTGTTTAACAGGTCAATTTTCAGCTTTTGCTCTTGGGTTAGCTGCTCTACTTTGCTGAGGCTATCCTTTACAGTTTCGAGTACTTGCTGCTTTTCACTTAGCTCTTTTTCAGTAAGTTCCTTTTCGGTTTTAACAGCGTGGAGTTGTCCTTGAGCTTCTTGAACCATTTTTTTGGCTTCGGCTTCCTTTTTAAGCTGTTCCTCGCGTTGAATTTTTCGGGAAAAGGCTGTGTATAGCGAAAAATATTCGGCCGATTTATCGGAGTTGCCAAGCGTTTCGTTTATTTCGGCCAGTAGCGAGTAGGTATTTCTCAGCAGCCTGGCGTTATTTATCTCCAAGGCTAAAGAGTTTGCCTGCTCTGCGTATTCCAGGGCTTTGGTATATTTCTCCTGTTCCTTATAGGCATTCGCAATATTTATAAGGGTTGATGTTGTTTCAGTTTTGTTTTTCTGGATGCGGTTGATGGATAAGCTCTTCTCGAAGTAGGAAATGGCCTTAGCGTATTGTTCCAGGTCAACATTAACCATTCCAAGATTGGTGTAAATAACCTTTAGGGCATTCTGGTTGCCTAACCGTTCGGCTGCTGCAGCAGCATCCAAAAAAATGG
>DFYV01000144.1:4760-5456 GCA_002383425.1 Bacteroidales bacterium UBA4073
ATTTTTGTCATTTTATTTACCATTCTACAATAAAATTAACTTTTAAACTGGTCATGTGAGCAAACTCTACCCCTTCGTCTATCATATCCTGATCCTCGTCGCGGTGATACCAGTTTAGCTCAACAGTATAGCCTTGCCCTGGCAAATTCTCAAAATAGCTGATAATATCCAGAAGTTTTTTTGACGACGATGTGTTCAGGTATTCGAGTTTAAGGTTGATGGTAGTTTTCGGTTTGGGCGATTTCACGTACTCTTGAGCGTATTTTTCCAAAGGCCTGTAAAATTCGATGGCATCTTCGGGAAGCGATTTCCCGTTCACTTCAAAGTAACCCGCTTGTCCATCGGCAAGTATCATTGGCGAATCGTTTCGTTTTTCAATTTTTAGTATATCCATGCTTTTAGAGTTTACTATCGATATTTAACGAGAGAAATACGTTTAAAGTTCCAAAGGTAGTTTATATTGTTGAAAAGGGTGAACGATGTGAGAACCTATAAATATTAGTGAGGCTAATCTAAAAAGGTCTTAGACAAAAGTTAGGATTTAATTTTATATTCGGTTGTTAATAGGCAATGATTGTAACGTATTGTAAACCAACAGTATAATAATTTATCAATATATTGTAACCATTTGATATACATGGTGTTACATATCCCACTTAGAACATATTAAGTTCAGACCTCCTGACTTAACAGCAA
>DFYV01000144.1:5596-18400 GCA_002383425.1 Bacteroidales bacterium UBA4073
TCAGCCATGGGTCAGGAGTTCTGAAGTTAATAAAATAAGAAAAATAGTACTAAAAGCTGTTTTGAAAAATACATATATCCAGTTCAAGGCAAACAATCAGCGCCGGGTTTATTCCGCTTTGAGAACGACCTTGGCAAAAAGCAGCGTAAAATGCTGGAGTGTTCGAAGGAAAAGTGGTTTTACATAGCATACTTTTCCCCGAAGTGGGTTCTCGGGTTAAATATGCCAGCAATGTAAACCTTAAAATAAATATGTTTTTAAACTGGACTCATCTATTTAAAATGAATAGCCAATGCCTAATCCAAACGCAGGAATAAACTCGTTTTCGGGTTTCAAATCCGAGAGGGTTTTAATGCGGAATAACGGTGTGAAACCTACTCTTAGAAAGAAACCACCAGTTGGTCTCTGGTACTTATACCCTAATCTAAATGCCCATAATAATCCTTTTACTGATTCTGCATCAGCTATCGAACTATTTCCGCTAAAATCGCCAAAGTAATCGTAGCCCGATTGCTCTAGACCAGAGTTATATGTTAATCCTGTTCCTACTTCAAAGAAATGTTTTGTTTTTCCCATCGATATGTTAATGGTTAAAGGAACTCCAATTATTGGGTTCCAATCTTTAACAGAAGGAAAGTAGCCAAAACCTAAAGATAAATTGATGTGATAATTTGGCTTAATAAACAGCACCCTATCATAATTTAAACTTAAAGGAGAAGCACTGGTTCCAACGGCCTCAATGGACAAAGTGTTTTTCTTTGAGTTAGAATCAAAAGACTCCTGACCATTTAGCAAAGTAAATGTTAAAAGGAGCACTGACAGTATGATAATTTTTTTCAAATTCATAATGTGCAGAATTAGCCATTTATCTTTTCCTCAATTCGCTTACGGAGTTCCTTTAGCGCGGTATTGGCTGAAAGGTCAATGGCGGATATGTTGTTACTATCAATGAAAAGGGTTTGAAGTGATGTTGTCGCGCTCACATCAATGCTGGTTATGCTATTGGACGACAAGTATAGGTAAGTGATTCCACTTCCGTATAGCTTGATGGTTGAACCTTTAATATCTCCATAAATCATGGTTGGACTAGTGCCAACGGTGAAATCAACCTTGTTCCCATCGCCCCAATCGGCCTGAATATTTGTTTCACTTGATGTGGCTATATAGAAGTAAGCCGTTTCACCAATTGCCATTGATGTTGTCATTGTAACCGCAGGTTCCTGTGCATGAGCTGCAATTGCTGTAATAGTAAAAAACAGGGAGAGTAAAAATTTTCTCATATACCGTAAACTTTATGTGGATTCTAAAAATTCATTTCGACTTTATTTCGGCTTTATTTCGGCTTTATTTCGGCTTTATTTCGGCTTCATTTCGGCTTCGCTCAATGCAAGCGCTCAATGCACATCGCATTTTTTTATTTTGATGTTAAAAAATCGCAGAACCCATTCAGCGGTTTATAGAATTACGTACAAACATATCAAAATTTTATACAATTTAACATATAAGAAATCTACTTTTTTAAATACTATATATCTATATATCTATCAGCTATTTAGCCTTCAATAAATTTTATCGAAAAACCTACTTCTACCTGAAAGTAAAAACTAAAGCCGAAAAGGTTAAAGGATAAGGTTCAAGGTTCAAAGTTCAAGGTTCAAGGTTCGAGGTTTAAGGTTCAAGGTTCAAAATCAAGTTAAAAGTTAAAAGGCAAAAATAAAAAGTAAAAAAACGAAATTAGTAATTCGTAATTCGTAATTCGTAATTTGAAATTCAAAAGATATCAACCATCAACCATCAACCATCAACCATCAACTATTTTTCCTTGTTCAATATTTTTTTGAGGAATTCAGCGGTATAGCCGCAGCCGGATGCTGCAATTTCTTCGGGTGTACCTTCACAAACCAGATTTCCGCCTGCATTTCCCCCTTCGGGGCCAAGGTCAAAAATGTAATCGGCTGTTTTAATTACATCAAGGTTGTGTTCAATTACAATTACCGTGTTACCGCGGTCAACCAGCTTGTTAAGTACCTCAAGCAGGATGTGTACATCGTCGAAATGAAGCCCGGTGGTTGGCTCATCAAGGATGTAAAGGGTTTTGCCGGTGTCGCGTTTTGCCAGTTCGGTGGCAAGCTTAACACGCTGGGCCTCGCCCCCCGAGAGGGTTGTTGACTGTTGCCCCAGGGTGATATAGCCCAAGCCAACATCCTGTAAAGCTTTCATTTTCTGATGGATATGTGGGATGGAATCAAAAAATTCAACGGCCTGGCTTATGGTCATTTCAAGCACCTCGCTAATATTCTTGCCTTTGTACTTTACCTCAAGTGTTTCGCGATTGTAACGCTGACCAAAGCAATCGGGGCACTTAACGTAAACATCGGGTAGAAAATTCATTTCAATAACCTGAACACCTGAGCCCTTGCAGGTTTCGCATCGGCCGCCTTTCACGTTAAATGAGAACCGTCCGGCTTTGTAACCCCTGATTTTGGCATCGGGTGTAAGTTCAAAAAGTTTCCGAATATCGGTAAATACATTGGTGTAGGTTGCCGGGTTCGAACGTGGCGTTCGCCCAATAGGCGATTGGTCCACATCGATTACCTTATCTATATTTTCAATACCTTCAATGCCGTCGTGTTCCAAAGGCTGGGCGAAGGAGCGGTAGAATTGGCGGCTTAGTGCAGGGTAAAGCGTTTCGTTTACCAGCGTCGATTTTCCGCTACCCGATACCCCTGTCACGCAAATAAAGGTTCCTAACGGAAAGTTTACGGTGATATTTTTCAGGTTGTTCCCTCGTGCTCCTTTCACGGTTAGGTATTTGCCATTTCCCTTACGACGTTTGTTGGGTATGGGAATTTCAAGTTGCCCATTAAGGTATTTAGCGGTAAGCGAGTTCGATTTAAGAATCTCGGCGGGTGTTCCGGCTGCAACAATTCTACCGCCGTGCCTGCCTGCACGTGGGCCAATGTCAATCACGTAATCGGCCGAGCGTATCATCTGCTCATCGTGCTCAACAACAATTACAGAGTTTCCAGCATCACGAAGTTGCTTGAGCGAGTTAATAAGCTTCATGTTGTCGCGCTGGTGAAGGCCGATGCTTGGCTCATCGAGTATGTAAAGAACGTTAACGAGCTTTGAACCTATTTGTGTGGCAAGCCGTATTCGTTGGCTTTCGCCACCCGCAAGGGTTGATGACCCACGGTTAAGCGTAAGATACCCCAATCCAACATCCATTAAAAAGTGAACACGTTCACGTACTTCTTTCAGTATCTCAGTGGCTATTGCTTTTTGACGTTTGCCAAGGCGATTTTCTAAGGCCTGTAGCCATTGCCAGAGCGCTTCGATATCCATGGAGGCCACATCGGCTATACTTTTCCCATCTATCTTAAACCANNCCGTTTAGCTCATCGTTGGCCTGGTGGTTCTGGATGTGGCTTATTACTCCTTCAAAGCTTAGGAAATACGATGTGTTTACTCCAATGTTTGGATGTTTTAATTTAAACTGTTCCTCGGAACCGTACAGAATAACGTTTAGCGCTTCCTGGGGTATTTGTTCAATGGGGTCGGAGAGTGAAAAGTCGTATTTTGAGGCAATTGCCTCGAGTTGCCAGAATATCAAGGAGTTTTTATAAGACCCCAGGGGCTGAATGCCTCCACGCTTTATGCTAAGTTTGGGGTCAGGAATGATTCGCTCAATATCGGCCTCATTGACAAAGCCCAAGCCGTTGCAGTGCGGGCATGCACCCTTTGGGGAGTTGAAGCTGAAGGTGTAAGGCTCCGGTTCATCGTACGATATGCCTGTTGTTGGACACATCAGGTTGCGGCTAAAGTAGCGATGTTCGTCACTGTCCATGTCAAGTACCATGATTATGCCCTTGCCTATCCCCATGGCGGTAGCTACCGATTGGCTAAGCCTTTTCAAATCACCATCGCCTACCCTGAATTTATCCACAAGTAGTTCGATGTGGTGGGTTTTGTAGCGGTCGAGCTTCATGGCTGGCCGGAGTTCAGTAATTTGGCCGTTGATACGGGCATACAGGTATCCCTTTCGGCGTAGCTGTTCAAAAAGTTCCTTGTAGTGTCCCTTTCGGCCACGTACCACAGGGGCTAAAATGGCGGTTCGTTTTCCTGAGAATCGCTCATTTATAATGGTTATTATTTGCTCATCGGTGTAGCGAACCATCGCCTCGCCAGTGTTGTAGGAGTATGCCGTTGATGCCCTTGCGTATAGCAAACGGAGAAAATCGTATATCTCGGTAATTGTTCCAACTGTCGATCGGGGGTTGTGGCTGGTGGTTTTCTGTTCAATCGATATTACGGGGCTGAGTCCCGATATCTTATCAACGTCGGGGCGCTCCAGCGTTCCCAGGAATTGGCGCGCATAGGCCGACATGGTTTCCATATACCGGCGTTGCCCTTCGGCATAAATGGTATCGAATGCCAGCGACGATTTGCCGCTTCCGCTTAACCCGGTAATAACCGTTAATTTTTGACGCGGAATTGTAACGTCAAGGTTTTTCAGGTTATGCACCCTGGCCCCTTCAACAACAATTTCGCCCTCGTCCGATACCAGAGTATCCAATTCATCACTGCTATTGGCCATTCCCATCACTTGTATGTGTGTTCTCCCTTAATCGTTGTTTTAGTATTTTTATCTGGTAGGTTTTGTTAGGCGTTGCATGCAGATAATTTTCCCGTAACCAGGGATTTAGCAGTTTTATCATTTTGTAGTTTGTTCCGTAATTCCTGGCAAAAGAGGCAATGTTGCTGATTGAGGTATCAACGCTTACCTCGGTGTATTCAAGGGGAAAGTATAAATCGGAATCTTTTAGGTAAAAACCATACTTTTGAGGATTTTCAAATATCACCTTAAGGGCAAGGATACGAAACACGTAACGCTCGGTTTCTTCGCCCAGCACCATATCGTAGTAAGAGTTGCTATCCTGCCTGTCGATTTGCCTGGCAATTCCGTTCTGCCCAAAGTTGTACGATGCTGCAGCCATGGTCCATGTGCCGTATTTTTCGTATGCTTTCCTAAGGTAATGGCATGCCACCTCTGTTGATTTTTCGATATGATACCGTTCATCAACCACCTGATTAACTTCGAGCCCGTACTCCTTTGCAGTACTCTCGAGTAGCTGCCAAAAACCTACCGCTTTTGACGGCGATACCGCTTGGGTAAGTCCACTCTCGGCTACCGCCAGGTACTTGAAATCGTCGGGGATACTATTTTTTCGTAGTATGGGTTCAATGATTGGAAAATACCGTTTGGCTCGCTTTAGCAGTAATACCGTTTGCGAGTGCCAAAAAGTATTAATATGCAGTTCCCGATCGAGCGATTCGCTTACATCAAAGTAGTGTAGGGGAACATCTTCGCCTGCAAAACTTAACTTTTCCGGAAGTGGTATTGCTAAAATGGGTGGTGTTTGGTAAACAGTATCCTGACGCAGGCTTGATGCTTTAGGGCTTTCAATCCCCGACCGATGCTTTGGAACAAACGATAGTAGTAAAACTAATAGAATTGAAGCAGTAAAAATCAAGGATAAATACAAGAACTTTTTATTAGCCATGTAAAGCATTTTTTTATTCAACGTTATCGTAACTATTTTGTTGACTTAACCTACAAAAATATAATTTAGAAAGTAAGTTTAGGTTGAAAGTGGTAAGAATATTTTAGGGGGCTATGCTTCGGCAAATCTGTTTTTGCGAAAAACGCAAACCTGATACTTCAGCAGTTCAATTGCGATGCCTTGAACCCTGTCGAAATGGAGTCGAAATATAACTCATTGCCAATAGATTTTTCTCGTAAAACCTTTAAAATCCAGACTTCTTAAAAGTCTGTAAATTTTAGATATAAAATTACACATTTTTGATTATTGTAACACTCATTTTCATTCCAATTATAGTAAGGTAATACGGTTGATGTTAGCATCTCAATATTTGTACTATGGTCAATGGTACGAAAAATAAGGTTTATAATCAAAATAAAAACCTAATTTTTTACAAATAACCTTACTAATGTTTCGTACGTATAAATATTATTCTATAAATCAAATATTTACAAATTGATTGAAATTATAATGTAATTCATTACCAAGCGATTGATAACTCCAATNNATGTGTTTGTATTTTAACATCTTAATCCATATAAATTAAGTGCGAAACATTAGTAAAATATTCTTTTCGTCAATTTTTTGTTCGGCCCATCCAATCCAAGCTTTTAACCGAACCAAAGTGATTCCTGAAGATGTTGTAATACATAAGTTCTTCCTTTGAATTTAGAATCCATCCGTTTGGTAATAATTTCTTTGAGTTGAAATCCTGATCGGTAATGATATTCGATGCGTAATCGGCGAGTAATTGTCCAACTCCTGCTCCCTGCCAGAATTTCTCTTTTGGCCGTATCAAAACATTTTGCGGTAATTCCCCTTCAAATGCCTTCCGGAGAATCCATTTCTCAAGCCCGTTGTATATCTTATACCTGGCGGGTATTTTGAGCGCAAACTCGAAAATATCGGGATCGGCAAAAGGTACGTGAACTGTTAACCCAAATGCCGCCGCACATCTATCAACCCGTTGAAGAGCGGTATTATGAAGTCTATTAGTAATATCAATAAGCTCTCCACTTAATTCTTCTTCTGGAATAGTCTTGAGGTAATGGTATCCGGCAAAGATTTCATCGCCTACCTCGCCGGAGAAAACCTCACTTACAAAACTTGAAGATAGCCTCGCAACAAGATAATTCATCACGCTGGATCGAACCAGCAAGGCATCAAAGGATTCAAGATGGTAAATTACACGTGGAAGAACTTCTATCAAATCCTTAATGGTTACAAACAATTGATGATGTTCAGTTTTGAGAAAATTTGCTACTTCCTTAGCATACAGTAAATCGGGAGCATCCTTTACTCCAATTGAGAAGGTATGATGGTTTTTAACATTTTTACGAACCATAGAGGCAATCACGCTTGAGTCGAGACCACCCGATAACCAGGAACCTACCGTATCGGAACCTATCTGCCTCTTAACCACATTTTCAATTCTACTCTTAAGTTCGGTTGCAATTTCTTCTGGACTTCTCTCATCTAGCATTTCAGATTCAAGGCGAAAATACTCTTGCGGTTTGTTACCTATCAACCTATGTCCTGGTTGAAGTTCATTTATTTCTGGTGTTGCCTTTAGCAAAGCTTTCACTTCCGATGCAAAACATAGATTCTTATTTGCATCTAATCCGTAGTAAAGTGGGAAAACTCCCAGTTCGTCTCTGAATAGGATGATTTCCTTATCCTTAAATTCCACTCCTTCAATTTTCTTGTTAAGGTACGTGTCAGAACGAAGTAATTGATCGATGTAGGTTTCCATTTGTTGCGATTGATTTTTTGACCAAATAAATCCTACGGTTGTGTGATTCTTTTCAATTATTTTTTTGCCATAATCACCACGATGGGCAATTGTTTGAAGCATCTCATTTACAAGATCGCTTTTCCCTGTTTCTGCAATTCCAGCAATTCCAATCATGATATATACATTTAGGTTAAAATTTGTTTAGCATAAATGAGCCCAGTCTATAAAGTTTATAAAGTTTATAAAGTTCGTAAAGTTCGTAAAGTTCGTAAAGTTCGTAAAGTTGAAAGTTCGTAAAGTTAAAACATTGAAAATAAGGGTTATATGTTAATTTCACAACGTTTTTTAATATGCTGACAATTAAAAACATAAAAGGATAAAGGATAAAGGATAAAGGATAGATGAACAAACAGTGTAAATTACAAAAGGACGATTTTTGAGGCTGCAGAAATTCTAATTCCTTAGTCCTTTCCTTCGCCTCAGCCTCAGCCTTTTTTAATTTTCAAATCCCGATGCATTAAAATATCTGCACAATAAATAAGTCCAATGAAATCAAAAAGTAATGACTCCAATTTGCTCTAATGGTACTTAGGTATTTTTTTAAACAAAGTAGCAATACGTTCCTTTTCCGAAATTGGATTACCCGTTTTTTCGTTTATTGCATAGCAAGCTCCATTAATTATCCTTGTTTTAATTTGTCCACAGGCAATAGGATTTCCCAGAAAATGAGGAGTGTCGAGTAGTCCAATTTTTATTGCCTGCGATATTACCATGGGATCGGCCCATGGATCGTCGCTTAATTTCGTCCCAAATTCTTTAATTCCATTTAGTAGAGTTTTAGCTTCTGATATTAGCTCCTTTTTACGTTTTTCAACTTTGCCATCCGATGTAAGATCAGGCAAGCCATACAAGCTGTTATTTAATACTCCATGAATAATATTGCAACTTTCAATCAATTCACCTGGCAAAGTTGCATGATCTCCCTCGCTGAATCCTACAACATGAAGGATATGAGGTTTCAATGACATACTAATTACTGCCGATGCAGCCAGTTGACCTTTAGCTATATTAGGGTTGGAGGAGAAATGAGCTAATCCAGCTCTTACCTGACGGTAAACCTTGAAATTTGTATCTTCAAGTTCAGAGATCAACTCCAGCTTGGCAAGCATTTTTGCAATATCCATGCTAGCCGAAGTTCCCGGTGGAGTATTAAACATGAACTGCGCAATATAGTTTTTCACCCCCATTTTTTTTGCATTGTATGCGGCCAGAAAGGCCATGGTAACTGCAAGCGAATCGTGAGCATCTCTTAAACTCCATTGATGCGACTCGTTAACCTCAACCGGGATTGACCGATCTGCATACCATTTCATTGCTTGTTGATTCTCCTCTATGGCTTCAACAAGCGTTCGGGTTGAACGCATATCCAGTTCACTGTACCAGCACAGAGGAATTGCACCCCATGCTATATTGATGGTGGAAACACTCATCTCTGCCCATTTTATTAAATCCCTTGTACCAGCATAGCATCTCATCAAGGGGTGGTTTCCACAACGGGACTTATCGTATAGCATTTTTAAATCTTCAGGTTTTCGGAGGGGGACGCCTCCTGCTCCATCCTTTGTTCGATCCATCTCCTCGGGGTGAAAGAAGTGTTCCTGGGCGTTCTGATCAGGACCCAGAGATATAATATCTAAAACTCCAGAAAGGGCGATTTCCCTCACTCCCTCAATAGTCTCATCCATGGTTGGCCGTCCAAAGTGATGACGTAGTAACGGATAAGGATACTTTTGATTTATCCTATCAATTAGCGTTGAAGCATAAACGGACTCGCTGGAATCCGTTAATCTGCCTTGAAGATACGCTTTGATTTCTTCGATAGGCTCATTTCCATCGAATACCTTCTCGAATAATCCTGTTGTTTTTGCAATTTCAGCAACAGGGGGCGTTCCCCCAAATATCATCCTTTGGTTGCTTATTTTAGCCCTGATAAGGCTCTCCTTTAATTCTTCAAAAAGAGTGGAGGCCACTTCGGGCGTTAACCGGTAGCTGATGGCTACTATATCGGGTTTACTTTTAAGGATATTCTTTATCAACAAATTTACAGGTACACTGGCTCCCAGAAACAATGTTTGATATCCTTCGGTTTCGGCAAGTTTTAGGAAGTGGTATAAACCTCCAACATGTACACAATTCCCAATTGCTGCGCCAAGAATGCTCTTCATTTTAATAGTTTTTATGGTACTAATTGCTATTTTATTTTCGGTTCGCCAATGGCTAACAGACGTAAATCGCGCAGTGACATATCTTTAATCCCGAGCCTCTCAACAGTTCGACCTTTGGCCCAATAATCACAATTATTTATTAATGAGGCCAAATAGATAAGCAGATCAATAGTTGGTGTTGGTACATTAAGCATTCTTCCAACGGATGCCATAGGAACAAGACTAAATGGTACATCCTCTTCAATATACCGCACTTTTAGGGTTTTAGGTGCTGCTATCCCCTTGTAGCCATGATTTCGTTGCATGGCTTCGTACAGATTATCCCCGCTGGCATTATATGCCATGTAGAGCCATTGCCGAGCCGTCATGGCACGAATACCAAGTGCTTCGGCTACATCTACTCGTTCTTTATCAACCTGCTCAAGAACACGGGCAACGGATTCCGATACTCCCTTATGGTAAAATTCAAAATCGGGGTCATCCTCAATTCTTGCTGCATTAAGAATACAGATTGCTGGATGAAAAACGCTCCCGATATTATCGAAGCTGGTTTTGAAAATATTATCACCTGCAACAAATTGAGGGTAAGCCACTTTAAGCCGTTTAAGCAGCTGTGGTATTTGATAAGCACGGATTGAAGCCACGGGAATGGATTGCTTAATTCTAAAAATATGGCTTTGACCTGGTCCATTTACCCTTGATGCGTATATAAATGTTTGGGCTTCTGCTATAATAATATCAACATTGACCCCTTTTTCATCGAGCACCCGTTTGAATTCCAATGCACCAAAGGTCCTGCCGGGATGGAGAATCACCATTTGTCCATCTTTAAGATACGGTGCAGCTTGCTCAGCCATCCAGCGATGGGCATAGGCAGGCACAACCACCATTATTATATCAACATCTTCAATGGCCTCCTGCATATTGGTTGTGCAGAGGTTGACTTTCCCAAAACCCTCAATCTCGCCTTTAAGTTCGATTCCTCCAGTTGATTTTATCCCCATAATCCTTTCCTCCCCTCTATTAAAAAGGTTAACGGAGAATCCCATGAGGGACAAATGACCAGCCATTGCCATACCTCCATGACCAGTACCTAGAACTGCAAATCGTGGTTTTGTTGAACTTTCTTCATTTGAGGGCATGATATAACCTCCTTATTTGGTATTACTTATTCTGAAGGGAAAAATCGATGAACCGATTAATAATGTATTAAATACTAAAAAGAACACGCATTTGGAACAAAGTTACATTTTTTGAAGCTTAAATTCAATTTTTGAGCTTAATTTTTAGGGTAAATGCACTTAAGTGGCTAATAATTAATGTGTTCAGTCTAAAAGGTACAAAGTTGAAAGTTTATAAAGTTTATAAAGTTCATAAAGTTCATAANNAAAGTTCATAAAGTTTGTAAAGTTAAAACATTGAAAATAAGGGTTATATGTTAATTTCACAACGTTTTTTAAGATGCTGATAGTTAAAAACATAGCATGTTTTGCTAAAATAAAACATGCTTTTTAGACTGGGCACTGAGATATTTTTGAACAAAAATCACGACAATACCAGCTTACGTACAAAAGTAAATAAACGACTAATATACAAACATCAGGTCAGGGGTTTTAAGATTGCCTTCGGCGAGCTCACTTCGTTCGGGTAGCGTAGCGGGAATACGCCGTAATTAAGCAGATGTTTGCCTTACGCGATTTCACCAAAAACGGCTCAGTTTCTGAGCGCGTAAGTTTCAACTTTCATCCGTTACTATTTAGCCTGTGCGTATGTAATTAGCTATTTTTGCAAAAAAGGACTTCATGAAGAAGATTCTCTTACTTTCGAACGCATTGGTTTTCCCACTCTTGCTCAATGCCCAAAACGAAAGCGATTCGGTAATTCTTGAGCAGAACCAAAGGTTTATGCAGCTTATCGAAAACAATCAGGTATCTACTCAAATTTTTATAGGATACCGGTACTACAATGAGGGTAATGAGGGTTTCAATGAGTTTTCGGTGAAAAGGGGGTATATTACCTTTCAGAAAAAACTCAATAACAACCTTTCAGGGCGAATTACCCCCGACCTTACAGTAGATCGTGATGGGGACGGTGAAGGCGATCTGGAGATGCGTTTGAAGTACTGTTACATACAGTTGAATGTAGATGGTAACTATGGTTTTTTAACCAATCCTGAAATACTTGTAGGGGAGATACCTACGCCCTGGGTTGAATTTGAGGAGAAGTTGAATGGGTATCGGGTTGTGGCAAGTCAGTACCTTGATGATATGGAGATATTTTCCTCGGCCGATTTTGGGGCTACGGCTTCGGTACTGCTGGGAGGAACAGTTGACGAATCGTACCAAAGAAGCGTTAGCAATGCTTACCCGGGAAAGTATGGTTCAATCGCTATTGGTATTTACAACGGGGGAGGCTACCATTCAATCGAAAAAAATAACAATAAGACGTTGCAGTGGCGAACTACCTTTCGACCCTTTCCTTCAACACTTCCAGGTATGCAACTTTCATATACCGGTGCATTTGGTAAAGGTAATACCAGCCTTTATCCCGAATGGGAAACGCATTCCGGAATCTTTTCCTTTCAATCAAGTGCCCTTGTGTTTACAGGTCAACTATTTACCACGCTTGGCAATTTCGATGGAACCCTTGCCGATGTTTCCGGCAATTCGTATCGGGCTAAAGGGTGGAACTCGTTTGCCGAAATTAAGCTGTGGAAGAAAAAAATGAGCATCTTTGGAAGTTACGGAGTTATGCGATACGATGCTTCTGGTACTAACTTCGAAATGGTTCGTCAAATAGCTGGAGTAGCATACCACATCTACAAGAAAAATAAAGTGGTTATCGATTTACATCGGAATATTGCCAATGGTTCTGCCATTGGGGTTATTGAAATCATGTTTGAGTTAGCACTCTAATTTCGGGGAAAATATAGTAATGAGTATGCTCCGAATATCACGATAGCATGAAGGCACGAAGGCACGAAGGCACGAAAGCACGAAAGCACGAAAGCACGAAAGCACGAAAGAACGATAGCACGAAATGGGAGAATTAAGAACACATATCGGTGTTAACCCCGTTGAAAACAGTTTTAATAAGTATTGAGTCCAGTCTAAAAAGGTATTCCCGTCATTGCGAGCGGAGCGAAGCAATCTATACCTCTTTGAGCAACAGATTGCTTCGTCGTGCCTCCTCGCAATGACGCGTTTGCTTTTGGCCTTTTTTGACTGGACTCAGTATTAAA
>DFYV01000195.1 GCA_002383425.1 Bacteroidales bacterium UBA4073
TATCAAGCATGGGTCAGGAGTTCTGTGTTTTCAAAAGGCATCTTTTTGGGGAAGAACTGGCGAATCAACCCATTGGCATTCTTGTTAGTCTCCCTTTTCCACAATGGTATGGTTTGACAAAGAAAAACAAAATTTCTAAATTCTTGTTCCTGCCGCCTTTCTATTCGTGGCAAAATGCCAGGTTGAGGTGGACACGAAGCCGATGTCCTCCAACTTCGCGGGCAAAGTCTAACCGGAGATATCCTCTGGCATCCATCGATCCTGCATAAGTTTCCACTCAATGTAGGCCATTAACTCAGGGGTGAGCGCAATGGCATGGAATTTCTTTGTACCCTCCTTTCCAGCCTCTGTGAAATCGTGAACCTTTGTTCTTGTGTTAGGTTCATTCTTTTATCAATATCCAGGGTTTTGAGTAAGTTTTGAATTTTTATCCAACTCTGATTGTGGAATAGGCCACACCAACTTGTTGGTTGTTAAATTATAACTTTGGCTTACACCACCGAAGTTTGTGACGCTATTAATTACCTCAATAGCTCTACCTGTACGCTTTAGATCATACCAACGATGTCCTTCAAATGCCAGTTCAAGTCTTCTCTCCTTCTCAATTGCTAATCGCATTTCTTCCTGTGTATCTGCAGGTGTATCTGGAAGATTTACCCTATTTCGAATCTGATTCACCAAGTCAGCAGCACCATCAACGTCATTCAACTCATTTAAAGCTTCTGCTTTAAGTAAAATAATGTCAGCCAATCGGATAAAAATATAGTTTTGAGGGCTCGGTGATGTAAAGTTTCGCCATTTGTTAACAAAAGGGTAGTTGGTTTGAGGCCAATGTGGATCAGACCATTTTCCCGATACATCAAGCCAAATAATAGATGAGTTTTTCCTAATAGTATCATTTTCAGCATCGAATGCAGCAACCAAATCATTCGATGGAATGTTGAATTTCTTCCAGTCTAAACCTCTAAACATGCTTACACCCCAATTACCGCTTGAACTAGTACCCTCATAGTTTATCTCAAAAATTGATTCTGCTGAATTCTCCTGTGTGTTATCCCAAAGTTTTTCGTAATCACTTAAAAGGCTGTATGGTCCGGCAATAACATCGTTGCAATATTTAAGCACCTTATTCCAATCATGGGGTTCCATGGTAGCATATACCTTTGCCAGCATAGCGTTAACTGCCCCTTTAGTAACATAATTTTTATTTATAGCTGAAACTGGAGCTGTTGCTAATGCAGTTTCTAGGTCCGCAATTATTTGTGCATAAACTTCACTGGTTGTTGCCCTAGGAGGAAAAAGAAATGGTAAAATATCTAAGTCAAATGTTCTGATTGATTCAAGAACTAATGGCACATCACCCCACAATTGTACCAGTTGAAAATAGTTAAAAGCCCTTATAAATGATGCTTCTCCGATAATTTCAGCTTTTCGTTCAGCAGTAAGAATAGGGTCATCAACATCATTCACATTATCTATAACTGTATTTGCTTTACCAATTGTAGAATACAAATAGGCCCAATCGCGGCTTACATTAGAATTGGTAGCGTCAATATTATAATCATCAATTTGGAAGTTAGCTGGGTTATCTGCACCAGCATAGCAATCATCTGATTGAGCATCGCCGTTAACAAAATAATCAAGTTCATAATATTCATTCCTAAAGTCACTATAAACTCCTGCAAGTGCTGCTTCCACTTCGCTTGCCGTTTTATAGAAAGCTGAGTCAGAACTATTATTCTCCACAGCAATAGTTTCCGATGAAGGTCGTAAGTCGAGAAACTCCTCGCATGAATTGAATATCATTACAAGAAGTGCGGAAATTAGTATTTTAAAAATATTTTTCATGACAGCCATTGTTTAGAATTCAACATTAATACCCAAAATCACAGATCTAGCTTGTGGGTACGTGCCATAATCAATACCCAACTCTACCGCACTATTTCCATATGCGTTTACTTCAGGGTCAAAACCGCTATAATTAGTGAGTGTTAGAAGATTTTGTCCAGTAATGTAAACTGAAAGGTTGCTAATTGCTTTAATCTTAGGATTATTGCTCAGAACCTTGTATGAGAGTGTAAGGGACTTCAGTCTAATATATGAACCATCTTCAACAAATCTGGTTGAGTTCCTGACATTGTCCATATTTCCCGAGCGAGGAATATCTGTCACTTGCCCAGGTTCTGTCCATCTTCTGATTACATCAGTTGATTGGTTTTTACTGTCAAACATTCCTTCCAAATCGATTCTGGTTGCGTTGTAGATATCATTACCATAGCTACCCTGAAAGAAGATGTTCAGATCGAATTTCTTGTATGTAAAACTATTTGTAAAACCAAATGTAAATTTTGGTTGAGCATCTCCAATGATTGTCCGATCGTTTGGATCAAGATAACCATTACCATTTATATCTTTGTATTTAATATCTCCTGTTTGGGGATCAACACCTTCAGAAACATAACCATAGAACGAACCTAAGGGTATTCCTGCTTTTACAATAGATACTTCTGAATTATTGCTATAAATCCGTGCAAAATAGTACACTCGGGTATATTCTATTGAATTTACTTTATTCTTGTTAAAGGAGATATTAAAATTAGAATTCCATTTAAATATCTTATCAAGATTAACAGTATTTAGATTGAACTCAATCCCTTTATTCTCAATTTCACCAGCGTTGGTCTGAATAGTAGAAATTGGTAGTGTGCTAGGTAATTGAACATTAAGAAGCACATCTTTTGTGATTTTATAGTAGGCATCAAAGTTTAGGACAATCTTAGAACCAAACATGGATAAATCGAAACCAACATTTGATTGAGAGGTTGTTTCCCATTTTAAATTTGGATTGCCGTAAGTATATTGAGCTGATGCTGGTCCTGATAATGGATTTGTTGGTGTTTGCCTCCAATAAGTAACTAATCCATATCTTGCGTAATTTGGGATACCTTCTTGATTTCCATTTTTCCCCCAACCCCCACGTAATTTCAAATCATTTATAAAAGTAATGTTCTTCATAAACTCTTCTGAAGAAATTCTCCATCCCACAGAGAATGAAGGCATTGTACCCCAGTGATGCGCCAGTTTAGAAGAACCGTCACGTCGCAGGCTCGCGGTTAAGTAATACTTGTTGTTATAGTCATAGGTAAATCTACCAAAAAATGATGCCAAGGCCCATTCCTGCCTGTCAGTACTCCCTGTAATTACGTTGGCGGCATTTAAAGTTTTTACTGAAACATCAGAAGGAAAGTCATTCCCTTCAAGGTATGAACTATTACCATCATATTTTTGAATACTGCTTCCGATCAACCCTGTAACTTTATGTTTTCCAAATGTAAAGGTGTAATCTAAAGTATTTTCCCAAAGTAGTGAAGTGCCATTATATTTATTTGATCGACCAATCCCGTTTTGCTGACGACCATAATTTGTTCTAACTGGATCAAGGTAGTAGTCCCACTGGTTACTGTTTACATCTAAACCTACTCTTGACTTTAGGAATAAATCCTTTAATAGTTTTGCTTCTATATTTAGGTTACCAAACAGTTGTTTATCTACTGAAAGTTGATCAGGACCTTCCATATATGCCACAGGGTTTTCCCATGAGGGTTGAAATGGATTTGGATCAAACCAACCGCTTCCATCATCCTTATAAACGTTTAAAAAAGGAGGGGTATTAAGTGCGCTCATAATTACACCACCACGACCGGAACTAGCATTATCTGGAGTATCTTTTGTATTAATATTTAATACATTCAAACTCGTTCCAATTTTTAACCAAGGCTTTAGTTCGTTGTCGAGATTAATCCTTAAGGTATATCTATCAAATCTGGCAGGTTCAACAATTCCTTGGTCACTTAAGTAACCAAAGGAAAGGAAGTATTTTGATTTCTCATTTCCACCAGAGGCAGATAATTGATGAGATTGAGTAAACCCTGTTCCAAATGTTTTATCTATCCAGTCTGTATAATCAGTGGCAGCAGGATCGACTCCGATACCAAGTTCAACCATCAATTTTCTATATTCCTTAGTACTCAAAACATCAATGGTTTTGCGCAGTTGTGATGCACCAAAGTAATTACTATAATTCACTTTGGGTGTATTAAGGGTTCCCCTTTTGGTTGTTATCAATACGACACCATTTGCAGCCCTAGCCCCATAAATTGCAGCAGAAGATGCATCTTTCAATATGCTCATCGATGAAATATCCGATGGGCTAAGTCCTTTAATATCAGTAGTAGGAACTCCATCAACAACATATAAAGGTTCATTACCAGCAAGAACTGAAGTTGCTCCACGAACCCGAACCGATAAGCCTTGTCCTGGTTTCCCTGATGGTGATACCACTTGAACACCTGCTGCTTTACCTTGAATTGCTTGAGCAGCAGAAACAATCGGACGATCTTTAATTTCCTTATCGCTAACAATTGCCACAGCAGTTGTTAAATCTTTTTTTCGTTGCGTTCCATAACCAACCACAACAACCTCTTCAATGCTCTGTGTTTCCTCTAAAAGTGTAATATCAATGATTGATTGGTTGGCGATCTCAACCTCCTGGGTTACATATCCAATAAAGCTGAACTGAAGCACTCCTTCAGTAGCAGCAATTGTATATGTGCCATTAATATCTGTTATAGTTCCCTTTGTTGTGCCCTTCAGCTGGATTGTAACGTATGGTAAAGGATTACCTTTGGAATCTACTACCTTACCAGTTATAGTTCTTTCCTGGGCTAAAGTTGAAAAGGAAA
Organism: Bacteroidales bacterium UBA4073; assembly: GCA_002383425.1. Taxonomy (GTDB): domain Bacteria; phylum Bacteroidota; class Bacteroidia; order Bacteroidales; family Tenuifilaceae; genus Tenuifilum. The sequence continues at coordinate 4,743 of DFYV01000195.1, forward strand.
TTAACAGTAAAATAAGTAATGAATAAAGTTTATACATGTGGATTTATATTTAAGGGTTATTTGTAGCCATACCTTAATATCTGAAAACTTGTAATTCGTTTGCTATCTATCAAGCGTTTTTATAAATAGTTATTAACCTTATAAGAGTTTGTTACAATTAATTATATCCTAACCCAATTAACCAAAAGTATGTCAATTAAAATTATGAGAAACTATTCATTTTAAAACGACAATTAAGTACTGCTAAAAACGTGCTTTACCTAATATTTTTAAAACCGACTAAAAAGGACGTTTATAGTCCACTTTAAATCTACTTTGACAAATTAGAGAATCAAACGGTTTCTACCCCAAGTCCTAAAGCCAGTTTGCCGGGTTGGCAGGAAAATTGTTTAATTTTTATCTTTCCCCTTTGGGTGTAGGGGTAAAAAGCCGAAAATCTTATGAGAATCTAAATTTGTCAAAGTAAACTTAGTAAATAATTTTTGCTTTTTAACAAGAGCAAGCGGGAAACCCGCTCACTCTTGAGTTGAAAAGATTTATTTTACGAGTACCATAGACCATGCTGCACTCTTGTCGTGTGTTGTGGAAATATCAACAGAAATAAGCATATAGTCATGATCGGTACCATGAGCATATTTAACAACTTCGTAGGTGTTTGTAGGTGAACCACCGTTAGGTTCATCAGTACTTACTGTGTTTTCACCACCTGGATAATCACTAGCAACGCCATTATAACCTTTCATAAATCCAATAAATGCTGCTTTATTTGGTGCATTTGTAAATGTTATTGTTGGATTGTTATCACCTGCAGCAGGAGTGAAAGCATAGCTGTGAGTAGCACCTCCAAAGTAAGCGGCATTTCCTGTAAGGGTGGAAACATCCACACAACCATTAGTTGCTCCTAAATAGCCATCATTTCTTACACTCGACTTAGGATCGTAGGTGTATTCAGTACCCGCCCCAAAAATAAACTCGTCATCAGTAATACAAGTCCAATCGTCGGTGCCTGTACCTGATGTAAGCATAGCTTTTGAAACTTTCCACCAGTCGCCATTACCCATACCTGGACCAACAACGATAGAGTTTTCATCAGCGTGGATTTTCCAGGTACCCTTTAATAAGTCATCGGTCAAGGCAGTACCAGTAATCCAAACATCCTGGAATGTTGAACTAGTTCCGTTAGGATTGGTAGCAGTTAATAAAACTAAGTAAGCTCCTTCACCCGCATAGCTATGGGTTGGGTTAGCCTCAGTAGATGTTGAGCCATCGCCAAAATCCCATAGGTAAGTTTCACCATCAGTAGTAGTATTGGTGAATGCTACACTATTGCCAGTTGCAACATAGGTAAATCCGGCTGTTGGTGCTGGACCTGGTATTGGAGGTTCATCATTTGGATTATCGTAATGAACAAGTACAAACTGCCAGATACCACCATAGTTTGCATCAGCTTCGTTGAATTTATACGGTACTTCAACAATAAGAGTATCGCAACCAGCAACTGCATCGTATAGTTTAACAACATTGTATTCAACAGATGCTTGTGGAACTTTATATTCAAATCCTGTTCCTACTTTGTAGAAACCAACAAATGCTCCTTGTCCAATTGCGGTTAGTTTTGGATTTGTACCTGTTGTTAATGTAAAATGATGATTTCCACTTCCCCAAGCGGAACAATCATCACCATTTATACCTATCATGTTTGTGGTGGCATCACATCTATTATCATCCTCAAAATAGCCAGCTTCACGCCAGAAATCACCTTGTGCATCATAAACCATAGTAAGATCACGTCCAAATGTCCATGAATCATTCATTATACAAGGTCTATTTGCAATTTCGTCATTATCACGACCCTGTGCCCACCAAACCTGTGAACGGTCATAAGGCATAACAAGCATTGGATAACGCCCACCTCCAGGAATACGCAACAATTTCCATGTTTTGGAAACATCACCAACCAACTTGGTAAGTTCAGCATTTGGATCGGAAATGGTAATATCCTCTGAGTAAACATCTTTTGCCCCCTTTGGAGAAGTTGCAGTTAGGGTAACTGTGTAAGTGCCAACCTCAGCATAAGTATGAACTGGATTGAGTTCTGCAGATAAAGGTGATTGATCGCCAAAATCCCATGAAAGTGTTTCGAAATTTTGGGCAGCATTAGTAAATGTAATCTTTTTGAAATCAGCTGCATCAACTACGTAAGTAAAACTGGCAATAACCTCAGGCTCTGCCTCTTCTTCATCACAAGAGGATAAAGGGATAATGAATAGCAACGCTATCATTGCCCAACTGTGCTTAGCTAAATGTTTCATTTTGTTTGATTTAGAGTGTTAGTAAAAATTGGATTGATTCTCAAATTATTATAATACAATAGCTATACAAATTAATATTTTAGTTTCTAAAAAGCAAATTTTTCCTCTTTTTTTTGTACAGCTAATTGTCAGGCATACAAAACTTTGCTTTTCACGTTCGGACAAATCTATCCCATGGCAACCATTATTTTATGTTGTGTTCAGCGATAAATAGGTTAGATTCATCATTCCAATTTATGTTTTTGCCCTTGTAATACCAATTGTCCTTACAGTTTTAGAAATTGGTTTTCGGGATGCAAACTAAGTCCTTTTATAGTGTGTGTTAATTTCTGAGGTACTTCAAGTATTGCACAACGCTATCTCAATTCTTTCTCATCTTACGAAAACGTTTTCGGAGAGCTACAACAAAAGTACATCAAATAGCTGGTTATAATATCGTAAAAAACACATTACCAGTTTATTAGAAATATCTTTTATAATCGCTTATAGTTATAATGAAACCATTCATGCTATTTTCAATAAATCCAAATATATGCTCCACTCGAGAACTTGTCTTTGATTTCTCTTCTTTCTTACAATTTGTATTCAACTGGTCATTCGAAAGGTTATATAAGCTCGGTATAGTTAATGCTTTAAACATTATTACTTTGTCGAAAGGTGGTTTGCCTTTTTTAAAAACTCTTTTTCATCATCGATAAATGCATCTTTTAAAGGTTTCTCAAATATCCTTCAATTAATAAATTCATTTAGCATTTTTAATGGATCACCAAATTTGGAATGTTTTTCTGACAATGACCAAAAATGATCGTCAAATTCCAAGGGGGTTAATGTTTTTAATGATATTTATAATTTTTGCTCTAATTTACTGACTTTTAGTAAAAAGGTAACCATTAAATTATTAACAATCAATAAAATATCTTAAATTGGTTTTTAAAGATACCCTTAATTCTATTTCTATTTATAGCTCTATTGTTATAGCTATAATAACATATAACTACCAAATAAAAGTTGCTACTGAACCTGGGCTAAGCCGTGTTGTAACAACCTTTTCATTGAATTTTATATTGAAGGTTTGATAATCGTTAAGTTCGTTCAGAACGATAAGCACTTTTTTCCCTTCGGGGGTTTTAAATGCCACATTGGGAAGTTTATTAGGGATATCGGAGGCAATTCTCACCGATCCTTTAGGAACAAATTTGGAAGCGTGTGCAATAATATAGTAAGAAACATTTCTTGTAACCGTTGCTCCGATTGTTAGTGCTCCTTCACATGAAGTACAGCCTCCATTTGTATGTGGATTATAGTATGGATCTGATGCTAAATTCCATTCTAAAACAACCTTGCTCCAGTTAGCTGTTGCACCAATAATCAGGTTTTTAATATGCCATTGCAGGTCACCTGCAAAATTGCTTGGACCACCAACCCATTGTTCTGTAAAATAGACATTTTTGTCTGGGTATGCATAATGTACTTGCGATAGTGCTGAAATATCCCCTGCATATAAATGGAAGGCAGAGCCATCAACATATTTTCTTGCATCAGGATCATTTAAAATATCCAAAGGATAATCAGGTCTGTCGCAATTATGATCATAAATAACTATTTTAGTAGTTAAGCCTGCATTTTGGAAAGCAGGGCCAAGGTAATTCTTTATAAAATTTGCTTGCTCAGAGGCTGTCATCAGCATACTTGGGTTGTTCCCTCCATGCAATGGTTCATTTTGAGGAGTAATGGCATGAATTGTAATTCCCTCTGCCTGCATTTCTTGAATGTACTTTACAAAATATCGAGCATAAACATCATAACAATCTGTTTTCAGACTCCCTCCTATCGAACTGCCGTTAGTTTTCATCCATGTAGGCGGGGACCAAGGAGATCCAATAATCAGTAAATCAGGATTGTAAAATAGTGCTCGTTTCAGAACAGGGATTAAATCAGCTTTATCTGGATTTAAGCTGAAATTATTCAGGGCAAAATCGGTTTGACCTGTAGGCATATCATCATAAGAAAATACATTTAAACTTAAGTCAGAAGCCCCTATACTAACCCGGATATAGCTTATTCCTATACATCCACTGTCTGATGAAAATAGTTCTTTTAGCAGTGATTCTCTTTGAGATTCAGGTAAACTATTGATCAGATATGCACTACCACCGGTTAAGCAGAACCCAAAACCATCGATCGATTGATAAGTAGTGGCGGTATCAACAGCAATTGTTGAAAATTGATTTGTGGATTCCGAAAAAAGTAGCCCAACATTCTGCTTTTTAAGCAATACTGATTTATCTGCTTTTGTGAGCCAAAACTCCACATCGGTCTTTACTGGTTCTTCATCACCGAGATCATCATTCCAACTCTCATCATTACCCTTGCAGCTAATTATGATAAACAAGCCTAATGTTGCAATTATAAGACTTAAAAAATATTTCTTAACTATCGTACTCATTTTACCTGGACAAATTATTCAATGAGAAAAACCAACAAGACTAGAAATTATAAGTACAAAACAATTAAAGTTTTAATTGGTTGATACTTTTATCTATAACATCTGCCCTGCATTTTAGTATTATGTTTGTTAAGGGTACCTCTAAAAACCATTTTTAGTACAATACCTGAACAAATGTATATTTTAATTTTCTAAAAACCAAATTTTTACCTTTTTTTTACGTTAAATTATCGGGCATATACGAAGCTGTGCTTTTCAAGTTCGGACATGCCTATACCAGGGCAACCATTATTTTATGTTGTAATCAGCGATAAATTTGATAGGTTAAATACATCATTCCCTTTTTTGTTTTGCTTCAGCACTTGCAATACCAATTATACTTGCAATGGAACCATTCATGCTATTTTTCGATAAATTCAAATATATGCTCCACTCAAACCCTTGTCTTTGATTTCTCTTAATTTCTTGCAATTTGCTCTTTTGTCAATGGCTTGTTTCGATATCCTTTTTCAATCACTTGATTAACAACATTATAATCTCATATACCTTTTCTTGTTTTCCTCAGTATAAGCACTGTTTCATACAATCCTTGTCTTCATCTTTTTCTGTTATTAGATTTTATTCTGGCTGTGAATTATGAACTGCAGCATCTGTAACCTCGTATTTTTCTATTAGCATCATTTTTACATCGTTTTTTTTTGTTCAACGAACATCAACATCCTTTTGGCAAAACTTGTGTGGTTTTTCCTTCCACACATTCTGAACTGTGCTGGTTTCTTTTGTATGCTTATTTTCTTTGAGGGTGTTTCTTTGGCGTGGCGCTTTTACATGCAAAACTTGCATCTATTATTTTGCCTTCATTGGCAACTCCGGTATCAAGTATGCTGTTAAATGTTTCTAACTAGCTTTCGATAACTTCTTTTTTCAATAAGTTGTTTCATGAATGCCCAAAATGTTTTGCTATTGAATACTTTATAGTTTTTCTTTAATCCAAGAAGACGCTTTAAAGCTTGGCTTCAGTGTTTCTGTGGTAGAGAATGCCGTAAAAGCCGTTAATGTAAACCCCGACGATGGTGAAAAGGCCATTAATGAAATGAAAAATTTGGGGGCTTCACTAATTCTCGTCTGAGCTAAAAGAAATAAAGGGGTGATTTTTCACCCCTTTTTTTGTAACTCGTTTTGGTTTCGCTAACGGGTAACTGTTAGTTTACGTGTGGCAGTAGTGCCGTCGTCACCTTTTATTTTAACTAAATATATACCTGTATGAAGGCCCGATACATCAATTTGCCCATCGGTAGTTTCAGTCCCCGATGACCATACTAAAGCCCCTGTAATAGTATAAACATCAATTTTACCCTTAGTGAACCCATTAATTTTCACAGTTAACGAAGAACTTGTAGGGTTGGGGTAGATTGAAAGTTTTGTATCGTTCTCATTGGGCTCAACACCGGCAGGCCAGGTAATGGATATGGCTTTTTCCTTTATATAAACATGTATATCGTTCCCCTTTTGAACGGTTAGTGTAACGGTTTTGTCGCCAATTGAGGTGTATTTTACAGTGTGTGGGCCTTTAGTGCTCAACGTGGCAGGTTCTGCACCCTCACCAAAGTTCCATTCCCATGAATCAGGTAAGCCATAGGACTTATCGGTAAACACAACTGTACTGTCGTTGCGGTACCCCGTGGTTTTATTAATATTGAAATAACCCGATATTCCTGCTGCTCCTTTTCGCCACATTCCACCATACGTTGAGTTTGAGTTGAAGCCCCCTGCCCATACCGTTCCATTGGGCGATGCACCTATTTCAGTGAACTGAAAGTTTTTGTAAAAAGGAGCGTAATCGGTAAAGGTATTTCCACCATCAATGCTATACGATACTCCCATTTTATTGGCTGAGTAGTTTGACCCGGTTGAAATTAAAGTGTCGGTTCCAGGAATCCAGCAAAAATCGGCAGTATATACATTTCCGGTTGGGGTGAAACCCGTCCAACTTGCACCCCCATTGGAGGTGCGGTAGTACTTGTCGACATCATTTTCATTGCCGTACACAATTCCTTCATTGCCATTCTTAAAGGCAATTGTAAAGGCAGTCGTGGTAAATGGTGTTTTATAAGCCTGCCAGTTGGCTCCTTTATTTGTCGATTTGTATATTCTTCCCTTGTTGGTTGCAAACCAAACGGTATCGCCTATAACATCGTAATATCCAACGACCCCATATTCGCCAGTTAGCGGATCGGGTATGTTTGATGCCGAAACCCTTGTCCATGTTGTACCACCATCGATAGTGGTATAAATTTCGAAGTAACCGCCATTTGGGTCACCCATGCAGAACCCGTTGTTTGCATCCCAAAAATGTACAACATTTGGGAATCCATAGGGTTTTGAGAATGTGGCAGTGGCTTGCTGGGTCCATGTTTTGCCTCCATCGGTTGTTCTGGCAATCATTCCGCCACCATTTGTTCCATCATACAGGGGTACCCATGCCGTTTTATCATCAATAGCCGATATCATGGCTGCAGCAAAACCGGTGGAGTTGGATGGATTGATTGAACCCGCTTTCCAGGTTGCACCGCCATCGGTGGTCATGGTGTATTCTTTCACATTTGCGCTGCTTCCCGATCCATCGTATGCAACAGCCCATGTCACCATGTTGCTAACCGCCGATATGTATTGAATACCTCTCGATGGAGTATTAAATCCGCTTGCCTGCTGTACCCATAAATGCTTGTATGGGCTTTGGTTTGGCTTAATGCCGGTAATCATTTCGTTACTCTCGCTGAAGTCATAGCTAGTACCCGTAGGATTCATGGCTGTGGCAGCGTAGTAGCCATTTGCATAGCCACCCCAACCCCAGTTAATATGTAACTCATTATAATCGTTATATCCATCACAAACCCATGCGTGACCGCCACTGGCTTTGCTATTACCGGCATAGTAAACCGGACGTCCGGCATCTATTTCTGCTTTGATCATATTAATCCAATTGGTTTGGTTGGTGGAATCAAAGGTATGGATTTGAATTGTGGTAGGGTCATAATTAAAATAGTTTGTCAATGCGTAAAGTACATCCCTGCTGAAAGCACCTGAACCATCGGGATCGTAGTTCATGTTCACGGAAACGCCTGCATGGTAGCACAGGGTGGCAACAGCCAGTATTTCGTCATTTGTGCTGTTTGAAGTAAGTTGAATGGGCATGCTCGACCAGCTGTAGGTGGTTTCCTCAAAGTGGGCGTACTGGGTACCGTAAGTTGCGTGCTCGTACTTGTGCCATCCTATCCCATTTTGAGGCCATTGGTGATACCTCATTATTTGTGACATTGCGGTTGCTACACATCCCACTGGTGTGTTTTGTGGGCAGAGGTTGTTATAGTATGGCTCTTGGTTCCAGAGGGTTGAAAGCAACGGACCAGCTGCTTTATTGCCCTTAGCTATATTCCCATCAATTATATCCTGCCACTCCTGTTTAGTTGATTTGTCGCCCAATTTGCTTTTGGCTGCGTACCTCACCTGTTTTGCATACCACTCCATACGCCCTAATACTACAGGGTTGTCAATGGTTTTGGGCATGGGGTTGGTTAACGACCAGCCAATAACCGGTTTTGCTTCATCATCGGCCGATACAATTATAAATCCCCCTTTGCTTAACGCAAAAATGTAAAGCGCATCGTTTCCTTCAACCTGATGTGTATTTATCAGCTTCAAATCAAAGGTGTCAATGCTCGATCCCTTCTTGGCGTTAAGGTAGTTTATGGCAACCTTCCGTGCCAGTTTAACATCAACAGGATTGGACATTACAAACAATCCTGATAACGTAAGTAACAGTAATGCGTAAAATTTTTTCATTGAGTTTAATTTTAAGTTAGATATTTATTTATGTTGATTTGGCTCTTTAAACTTATCTCCTGTCTCTTTAACGATTGTCCGCAACCATTCTTCATGGTAACCTGGTTGCAAAGGATTTACCGGAAAGCCCCAAGCATTTCGAAGGAAAGTCCCATCCCTTTCTTTTTTAACATTACCATCGATGTACTTTACCAGCAACCAGTTACTAAGATCGTTCCATCGTTGAACAGCTGCATTTGCAGTATTTACCGAGTAATCGGTTAGAAACCCGATGGCATATTCGGGTCTTTTTTCCCACAGTTTCAGTGCTGCTGCATCAACAGCTGGAGTGTATATTTCAAATTTACTTTCCAGCTCATTCTGCACCTTTTTTATGTCCTGTATAACAAGGTCGTAGCGAAGGTATGCCAAATGGGCAACCCTGTTAAAAATCCAGAAAGCTGATGTGGGCGAGTAGGTTAGCATATCGCCATTGCCTTCGGCATAGCTTTCAGGAATACGATTAATGCCACAGTATATTGGAACGTAAACGGTTGAGGCAGCATCATCAACCCCAAACCAGAAAATTCCACCAATGGGATTTGGCAACCAGCTGCGCATTTGCGCTACAAACGAAAAACCGGTTTGCTGGGTAGCGGTAACTCTTTCATGGAAATAGGTTACACTATCAACCTTCCACGTTAGCGGACGCCAGCGATAGGGTAGTCCATGAGGGCCAGCACCCATATCTTTGCTCATATCCAGCTCCGTGCCTTCAAAGTGGTCACGTTTAAAGCTCATCAGGTCTCTTGGTGACAGTTTACGGTTTGGTTTTAGGTAAAGGGGCATTCTGTTTTTGAGATTCTCACCCTTGGCATAATCCCAATATACATCCATCCCATCGCATACGTGGTTAAAGAATGCCCAAACACGGGCATCGCAAAAACGAGCGCCATCAAAGGTTATGGGATTGTAAACATCGCTAAAGCTGAACTCTGTATCGCCTCCGGAGAATAATCCTTTATTCCGGGCGTAATCAATTACATCATGTGAATAAATAACCTCAACATCGGGATTATTAATAAGGTGTATGTTTTTGTTGCTAATTGATGTTTTAAGATTCTCCAAAGGGAATTGCTGTATTCTGGCCTGATTGGCGTGAGCCGAGATGTATCCATCGGGAATGCGAATGGCAACCCAAACTGCTCCTTTATCAACATTCGCATTTTTCTTAGCTTTCCTATCGTACTTGATGTTGTTTTTTTTGGCTATCATCTCCAGAATCCAAACCTCATGGGGGTCCCCAATCGAAAAAGACTCGCCGCTGCTGGCATAGCCATACTTTTCAACTAGTTCAACCATCACCTTAATAGCTTCACGGGCGGTTTTTGCCCTTTGAAGGGCTAAAAACATAAGGCTACCATAATCAATAATTGCTGTTGAATCAATCAGCTCTTCAATACCTCCAAAGGTCGTTTCGCCAATGGAAACCTGGTATTCGTTCATAAATCCTATTACCTGGTAAGTTTCGGTAGCTTGGGGTATTTGCCCCATTGGCTGATTTGTTCCTCGGTCGTAAAGCGTAACCATGCTTCCTGCAGGCCATGTGGCTCGCGGCTTATAGTAAAGCTCGCCATACCTTATGTGGGAGTCGGCGGCGTAGCTTACCATGGTCGATCCATCAATGCTTGCCCCTTTGGTGATAAGGTAATTAGTGCACGAATAACTCGGATACCATAAATATATATTTAGGTAAATAACTAACGGAAGTATTCTTTTCATTTCCAATCCTTTTATAATAAATTGAACAAAAATAGAAAAATTAAGTTTACCCAAAATAAAAGTTAAAAGTTAAAGGTTAAAAGTTAAAAGTTAAAGGATAAAGTTGAGGGTTCGAGGTTCAAAATTCCAGATTCAAAATTCAAAATTCAAAACCCCTGTTTTACTCTTATATAACTTCTTTTTCACGCAACCTCAAGAATCGCTATTTTCATTCTTAACTGGTCGATTTTCCTTTCTCTTCTCTATATTATATTTCTCAAATACGGCATCCAACTGCCAATTGGGACTATTAAAACCTATACAAATCCAGACTAATAATTGATATCGACGCATCATAGAATAATTCATAGGTGCAAGGCGAAAGAAATAATTTCACCCCGTGAAATAGCTTTTCCAAAAACAAAACACCTGCTTTCTATGGAATATTCGCCTTCGTCGGAATTCACTAGATAATTTGACAGTATTTAAAAGGGTAAAAACTCAAAAGAGAAGTGAGTAAACTCAGTAGTTACATGCCAAAAAAATCCCGCCATGCGGGATTTAACAAGAATAACCCCCTATGAAATAGGTGGGAAGATGAAAGAGTGTAACCTAAACCACGAAGTGGTTTAACAACTGGCTAACAGCACGACTGTCCGTAAACAAATACTTTACTAATCTATTTCTACTTTGACAGATTAGTATTTTTGCCTAAGATAGGCTCTATTTATGTCTTTTTGACGTCTGATATGCCTGTGGATGATCTTATGGTACATTTGCTCGTCAGTCATTTGCCTGTACAATTGAAATATCACAAGTTCTTTGATATCTTTAGCACTCAACAGCGGAATCTCCTCCCTGTTCAGGAGTTTTTCTTTCAGGATGAAGGATGAAACCAGAAAGTTCAAAGCCACCTGGTGCTGCCAGGCGTTCCACTTCCGGGTTTGAAACTGGTCCAGCCCCAGGATCTGCTTCGATTCCTTGATGCTGT
>DFYV01000040.1:0-6217 GCA_002383425.1 Bacteroidales bacterium UBA4073
ATATAACCACCAACAGAAACCATTCCGTTACAAGCTGCATCAATAAGCTATTTTTTAAGTTTACTTTGAATAATGCTTAACAGCTCGCTTTTTTTAATGGGCTTGCGAATGTACCCGTCGAAGCCACAACTCTCAATTCTAACTACATCCTCGCCAAGAGCGTATGCGGTTTGAGCCACTACGGGTAAACCGGGTTTCATCTTTTTAATCTGCTCTATGGCAGCATACCCATCCATAACGGGCATTTTAATATCCATGAGTATCAGCTTTATATCATCAATTTTTTGCGCCAGTTCTACCGCCTCTTTCCCATTACTTGCCCGCATGCATTTAAAGTTGAGCTGGCGAAGAATTTCGTTAATAAACAAAAAGTTGTACTCATCATCTTCGGCAACCAGAATAAGCTCCTTCTCACCATGTACTTTTAATGAATCGGGCTCAACTGATATTTCTTCCTTTTCAACATCCTTAAGGTATGGAATTGATACGGTAACTTTAGTTCCTCTTCCGATTTCCGATTCCAGTGCAATTGTACCTCCTAAAAGCTCGGTGTAAGCTTTAGCAATTGGAAGGCCAAGTCCAATTCCACTTGCCTTAATGGTATGAGGATTTTCAACCCTGAAAAAACGTTTGAATATTAGCCCCTGATGCTTTTTATCAATACCTATACCGGTATCGGTTACATGAAAAACAACCCTATTGTCAACAATGTTGAACCCGAATGAAACTGCACCGCGTGGAGTATATTTTATTCCATTTGTAAGAAGGTTGATGAGTATTTGCTGTAACTTTACCCTATCGGTGAATATGTTAACTGTTCCCTCAATATTTGAGGGTAGTAGATTGATATCCAACTCCTTATTAGCTGCGCTTTTTATCTTTACCTCATTATAGATATCTTTCATGAGCTGATTAAGGTCGAAAACTTCCGGATTGAGCTTTATCATTCCGCTATCGAGCCTTGCCACTTCAATGGTTTGCCCAATGATTTCCAGCAGGCGAGTCCCGCTTTTCTGTATTATTTCAATGTACTCATTCTTCTTCTGCTCATTCACCGTACTACGCAGTAAATCGGCAAATCCCATAATGGCATTCATTGGGGTGCGAATTTCATGCGAGAGGTTAGCTAAAAAGGCCGACTTCAACCTATCGCTTTCCTCAGCTTTTTCCTTGGCTCTTACAAGGTCTTCTTCGTATTGCTTGCGTTCACCTATGTCGCGTACTACAGCCAATATTCTTTCTTTTTCGCCTATTATGGTTGATTTTAACGAAATATCCACCCATATTAGCTCTCCGTTTTTCTTTTTCCCAAGCCATTGGTAGGTTTGAGGACCCTCATTCTTGGCTTTCTTCACCCATTTTATCACATTATTTTTATTATATTCATCCACATTTGAGCTAAGACAACCAACGGTTTTACCAATAAGCTCTTCCTTTTTATCATATCCGTACAACTCCAGCGTACGGCTATTGCAATCAACAATGTTAAGGCTATTGTAATCGAATACCAGAATGGCTTCGTGTGTCGATTCAAAAATTTCGCGAAACTCACGTTCCCGCTGAATAATCTCGTAAACCAATTTTTTCTTCTGATGTATATCCAGCACCATGGCAAGCAAGGCTTCCTTGTTACTATACCCAATTTTCTGAAGGTGTACCTCAACAGGGTACTCACTTCCATCCTTGCGTTTGTGAATGGTTTCAAAAACAGCTTTGGGTTGTTGGTTGGTGATTACTGGTTTAACTATCTCCTTGAAATCATCAGGGGTTAGTCGCGGTTTAATATCTAAAGGGGTTAGCTCTATAAGCTCGCTTTTGGAATAGCCCAAGTTGTTTAATGCTGCCGGATTAGCATCAATAAATTTAAAGGTATCGGAACGGAATATGTATATTTCGTTCAAGCTTTTCTCAAAAATCCTACTTAGATTTTCAAGTTGCTCTTGCCGTTGTTTTCGTTCTGTAATGTCGTGCCAAACGGCGTAAACCATTCGTTCATTCCTATATATAATTGGTGTAAGTGATACTTCGGCCAAGAACAATTCGTCGTTCTTTTTCTTGTGTATCCATTCAAATCGATTGAAACCCTCCTCGAGTGCAATTTCAACCATTTCCCTGGCTTTTTCAGATGAATCACTTCCATCAGGCTGGTTATCGGGACTCAGGTTTTCAGGTTTAGGGAGCTGCTTAAGAAGTTCTCCTCGCGATTTGTATCCATGAAGCTGTGCAGCAGCATCGTTACATTCCACAAATCGACGATGCTGGTCGAGAATGCCAATGGCATCGGACGAAAAGTGAATTACCCTCAAAAAACGCTGCTCGCTTTCTATTAAATCTTCCTCTATTTTCTTTTTTTCTGATATATCGCGCACAATTGCCATTACACGATTTTTACCGCCAATTTCAGCCAACTTTAGGCGAACATTTACCCAGAACAGCTCACCATTTTTTTTATGGGAAAGCCATTCAAAATCCTGAGGTTCGCCGTCAATAGTCTTTTTAATGAGCTCTTTGATGCGTGCTACGTTATATGGTGCGACATTAGCGCTTAAATCGGTAATACTACCATTCAGTATTTCCTCTTTTGTATAGCCGAACATCTCAGCAGTTCGATCGTTACAATCAACTATTTTTCCGGTTTCAATATCCCCAATCTGAATGGAATCCATGCTTGAGTTAAAAATCTCACGGAACTCCCGTTCTCTTCTCGAAATTTCTTCTTGTGACTGTATTAAACCTGTAACGTCGTTAACAAGTACATGCCGTGTAGGCCTTCCATTATAATCAATGGAATGGGATACTATGGTTACAAGTATTATTGAACCATCCTTTTTCCTGTGCTTCCAGTAGCTCGAGCTTTGGTATTTATCAGTAGCTGTTTCAATATTATCTAACAGTGTTGGTATATCCTCTGCGGGTCTAATGTCCTTCAGGGTCATCCGTAAAAATTCTTCTTTTGAATACCCGTAATGGATGGTTGCGGCATCGTTCACCTCAAGGAATTTCAATGTTTCCAGGTCGTAAATCCACATGGGATTGGGATTGTTATCAAACAGAAGCCGGTATTTATTTTCGTTTTCTATTAATAAATTTCGATTTTGCCAGTTTTCATCCCTGGCAAATAGTAACTTAGCAATAAGAGCTGTTGCTGCGGGGTAAATGAGTAATACAGGCCACCAAATCACCTCAAGTGTTTTTATCCTGATTTCCTTTGGTAAAAAAACGGTACAGGCAAGCATGACAATATGAACAACCATCGATAATAGGTAAACTTCATGGAGCTGCTTACTTTCGATAATTTGTGGGCGCAGCTTACGCCATGCAAAGCCAATAATCGAAGATGTTAAAATTACTGCCACCCCCATGTACATTCCTGCTCCTCCTAAGTATAACCTGTACAATGCAGCAATTAGCATGGCTATTACGGTGGTTAATCCACCAAAAAAAAGACCGGTAATAGCAAGCAAAACCGAACGCGTATCGAATATTATTCCCTCAACCAAAATCCATGGGCTTTTCATTAAAATAATGGCAATAAGCCCAATTATAAAACCCAGAACAATTTGAGGTAAAACAATTCTTTGCTTGTTGAGCCGTAACCAAATAAAATCGTAAAGAATAGCTATGGAAATTAGAATAGCTACGTTTTCAATAACTCCAATGTATATGGGATTTTGCATTTTGCAATGGGTTTAGTTCAAACGCTAATTTAGCAATTCCTACTTATATAAACAAATACTCTTATGAATGGTTATAAAAATTGGTCTTTCTTTCAACGCAAAGGCACAAAGGTTTTAAATTTAATTACACTTTAGTTAACAGTATGTTGATAGTCCCGAATCAGCTAATAGCTGTTTAAAAGTCAATTCATATTTATAAAGGCAGCTTAAGCATCACTATATCCAACAAGTGATTATTATTTTTTTTTATTTCTCAGCGTCTTAGCGTCTTTGCGGTTATAGGCGGTATAAGTTGTATGCAACTGAATGGTTACTGATTAGTTACAATTTTTTTACCATGATGGACACTTATTTAAAAAACATAAAACCATAGCAGGGAAAATACCCCCGGAAACAATCTTATCACCTTATTTTTTGTAATGTTTTCTGATAATATTTAATCAATGGTTCATCCCTAGATTTTGAGACCCACGTAGAATTTTCAGAAGAATTAACCACTTAGGCACTGTGTACTAATAAGTTAAAAGTTAAAAGTTAAAGGATAAAAGTTAAAAGTTATAAGCATCAATCTCCTCAATCTAATCAATCTAATCAATCACATCTCACATCAACCGTGAAACGTGAAACGTGAAACGTGAGACGTTAACCGTTAACCTTGAACTTTGAACTTTGAACCATCAACCATATTTCCGAGCAACGAACAACGAACAACCATCAGTCGCAAGTTCAAACCATCTCACAAAAAGTATTAATAGTCAAAACTATTTCCATTGTAAACCCCCTGCAATTTTATATTTTTGCATCCCTAAAAATGATGCAATGAATTTCGAAGATGAGGTTAAACGACGCCGTACATTTGCAATAGTTAGTCACCCCGATGCCGGAAAAACTACTCTTACCGAAAAGTTGCTTCTTTTTGGAGGTGCAATTCACGTGGCTGGTGCCGTTAAAAGCAATAAGATAAAGAAAACAGCCACTTCCGATTTCATGGAAATTGAACGCCAGCGTGGTATTTCAGTTTCCACATCGGTTATGGAGTTTGAATATAACGGCTATAAAATTAACATACTCGATACACCCGGCCATCAGGATTTTGCTGAAGATACCTACCGTACCCTTACCGCTGTCGATAGCGTTATTATTGTTATCGATCACGCCAAGGGCGTTGAGACCCAAACCCGTAAACTAATGGAGGTTTGCCGCATGCGCAATACCCCTGTAATAATTTTCATAAACAAGCTCGACCGCCCAGGCAACGACCCCTTTGACCTACTCGATGAAATTGAGCGTGAACTTAATATTAAGGTAAGTCCCCTCAGCTGGCCTATTAGTCAGGGACCTACATTTAAAGGTGTTTACAACCTGTTTGAACAAAAACTTTTCCTTTTTTCAGCCGAAAACAAGCAAACAGTAGCCGATAATATAGCTGAAATTACCGATTTGAATTCACCCGAACTCGACAGCTATATTAAACCTTTCACTAGTAAATTTTTGGAGGAGATAGAGATTGTGAACGAGGTTTACCCCCAGTTCAATAGCGATACCTACCTCAGTGGTGATGTGGCGCCGGTATTCTTTGGCAGCGCCTTAAACAATTTTGGGGTTAGGGAGCTGCTCGATTGTTTTGTTCAAATTGCACCGCATCCAGGGCCAACCATCACCGATATACGAAATGTCTCCCCCTTCGAAACCAAATTTACCGGTTTCGTTTTCAAGATTTTTGCCAATATGGATCCCAACCACCGTAACCGCATTGCCTTTTTCAAAATATGTTCGGGAAGATTCGAACGAAATGTCCCATACTACCATGTAAGGTTGGGGAAAACCTTTCGGTTTTCAAGTCCTAACGCTTTTTTAGCCGATAAAAAATCGATAGTTGAAACCGCATATCCTGGCGATATTATTGGTTTGCCCGATTCGGGCAACTTTAAGATAGGCGATACCCTTACCGAAGGTGAGGTTATGAACTTTAAGGGCATTCCCAACTTTGCTCCGGAGCTTTTCCGCTATATCGAAAATGCTGACCCCTTAAAGTATAAGCAGTTAGCCAAAGGGGTTGAACAGCTGACCGACGAAGGTATAGCTCAGCTGTTTACTCAAAAATCTAACGGTCGGAAAATTATTGGGACAGTGGGCGCCCTTCAGTTCGATGTCATTCAATTTCGCCTTGAGCACGAGTACGGTGCCAAATGCCGTTACGAACCAATTAACCTTCATAAAACCTGTTGGATTGAGTCTGAAAATAAGGCTCAACTCGACGATTTCAGAATTCGAAAGTACAATAGCCTGGCCCTCGACAAGCATGGGCGTGAAGTCTTCATGGCCGAATCACCCTATGCCCTTCAAATGGCCATTGAAAAGTTCCCCGATATTAAATTCCATTTCACTTCAGAGTTTTAAGATTTTTTGGTTGTTTCTTTTTTGATGTGCTATGGTAAGAAAAAGTTAAAGGTTCAAGGTTCGAGGTTCAAAGTTCAAGGCTTGCCCTGAGTGAAATCGAAGGGTTCAAGGTTTTAGATTCAAAATTTCAGATTTCAGAT
>DFYV01000040.1:6250-20310 GCA_002383425.1 Bacteroidales bacterium UBA4073
CGAACAACGAATATCCATCATTCTACATGGAAAATCCTTTTTCCCTTTAAAAAAATTCCGCAAACGATTACGTTAGTAGAAATGGGCGATATAGAGGGTGAAGGTTATGATTCTCCCTTTCATGTTAACGTTAACTAAATTGTTACCGTAAACGATTGAAATGCTATTTTCCGATTTAAAACCCTTGTATTTTCAAGGGTTTTGATTTTATATTGATGATTATTTAACATTATTTTATCATATTTTTGAAATGCACTAAAACCAAAAAATATTATGTCGAAGAAACCTAAACTAAGTTTCTGGCAAATATGGAACCTCAGCTTCGGATTCCTTGGGGTTCAGGCAGGCTTTGCCCTACAAAACGCCAATGTTTCAAGAATACTATCTAACTATGGCGCCGATTTACATCACCTTTCGTTCTTCTGGCTTGTTGCGCCAATCATGGGCTTGATTATTCAACCATGGGTGGGTGCGGCAAGCGATAGAACCTGGAACCGAATGGGACGCCGTAAACCTTTCATTTTTGGCGGTGCCATTGCCGCTGCGCTGGGTATGTTTTTTATGCCTAATTCGCAT
The DNA here is from genome assembly GCA_002383425.1 of Bacteroidales bacterium UBA4073. GTDB lineage: Bacteria > Bacteroidota > Bacteroidia > Bacteroidales > Tenuifilaceae > Tenuifilum. Next base: position 6,827 of record DFYV01000040.1, read on the forward strand.
ATAGCCATGGCCATTCTGCCTCCTGTTGTCTTTGGCGCTATTATGTTGGCTTTGATGGATGCATCGTTCAATGTTACTTTTCAACCTTTCCGCTCGCTTGTGGCCGATATGACCCCCGATGAGCAAACCAATACAGGATATTCCATTCAAACCCTCCTAATCAATTTGGGCGCCGTTATTGGTTCGTTTCTTCCATTTGTGCTTACCAAGGTTTTAGGTGTTGCTAATACAGCACCCGAAGGGCAGGTTCCACCATCGGTGGTTTGGTCATTCTATATTGGTGGGTCGATACTCCTGCTTTCCGTTCTTTGGACAGTGTTTACAACCAAGGAGTATAACCCCAAAGAATTTAAAGAATATAACCAGTCCGACGATTCTGCCCATGAGGCAAACGAAAAGATGAGTTTTTGGCAAACACTAAAATCAATGCCACCAATTATGGGTAAACTGGCCATTGTTCAATTCTTTTCGTGGTTTGCCTTGTTTGCCATGTGGGTTTATACTACTCCGGCTATAGCACAGCATATCTGGGGAACAACTATTGGCGATTCAGCTTCCGCCGATTACAATGAGGCGGCTAACTGGGTAGGTGTTCTTTTTGGTTTATACAGCGTTTTCGCTGCAGTATTTGCCATTTTTCTCGATAAGATTGCCAACCGTTTAGGCAGGGTTAAAACCTACTCTTTGTCATTACTGATGGGCGGGTTAGGCTTTCTGTCGATGTACATTTTTTCCGGACAGTACGCTCTTATTGTGTCAATGGTAGGTGTTGGTATAGCCTGGGCTGCCATTCTCGCTATGCCCTATGCCATCCTTGCACGCTCATTACCTGCCGATAGAATGGGAGTTTATATGGGGATTTTCAATATTACTGTTGTGGTGCCTCAAATAGTAAGCGGATTACTGCTTGGTACCATTCTCAAGCTATTGTTTCATGAAAAGGCCATTTTCATGATCGTTCTGGCCGGTATTTCAATGCTGCTTGCATCGGTAAGCGCCATTCTTTTTGTCAAGGAGAAATAAATCCTCGGAAATGGAACAGCTTAAAGCATGTATTTTCGATCTGGATGGTGTGGTGGTCGATACTGCAAAGTATCACTACCTGGCTTGGAAACGACTGGCAAACGAACTTGGGTTTGAGTTCTCCGAACAGCACAACGAAAGGTTAAAAGGTGTTAGCCGAATGCGTTCCCTCGAAATTCTGCTGGAGGTTGGCGGTCTAACATTCCCCCCTGAAAAAATGGAGGAGTTGGCTGCAAAAAAGAATGCTTGGTACGTGGAGTACATTAAAAAAATGACCCCCGATGAGATTTTACCTGGTGCTAAAGAATTTCTTGAAGACCTGAGGAAAAATGGCATTAGGATTGCTTTGGGTTCTGCCAGTAAAAACTCACCACTTATCCTTGACCGAATCGAACTTAAAAATCATTTCGATGCAGTTATTGATGGGAATTCGGTAACCATAGCCAAGCCCGCACCCGATATTTTCCTCTCTGCCGCTAAGGCGTTGGGCGTTTCCCCTCAGCATTGTATTGTATTCGAGGATGCCGAGGCAGGTATTGAGGCAGCCATCAATGCGGGTATGCGTACGGTTGGCATCGGTAATCCGCAAATACTATCACGTGCCGACTTTGTTGTGCCAAATCTTATTGGCTTTACATACAGCAAATTAGTTAAACTATTTATGAGCCCGGTATAAAAAGCATGTTTTATTTTAGCAAAACAAGCTATGTTTTTAATTATCAGCATTTTTAAAAACGTTGTGAAATAAACATATAACCCTTATTTTCAATGTTTCAACTTTATGAATTTTCAACTTTATAAACTTTATAGACTGAACTCATTTATTAATTAATCATTTTGATATGAACCCTTATCTTAAACACGACGAGTGGTGCATTATTGAAGAGGGATTCGTTCCCGAAAACACCCGCGCTTCCGAAAGTATTTTTAGCATAGGCAATGGTGCAATGGGACAACGTGCCAATTTTGAGGAAAAATTCTCGGGCAGCACTCTTCTGGGCAGTTACATCGGCGGGGTTTACTACCCCGATAAAACCCGTGTTGGTTGGTGGAAAAATGGCTATCCCGAATATTTTGCCAAGGTTATCAACTCAACCAGTTGGATTGGCATTAACGTGTTGGTTAATGGCTTAGAGCTCGATCTGGCTCAATGTAAGGTACAGGATTTCAAACGTGTACTCAATATGAAAGAGGGGTATCTGGAGCGTTCATTTATTGCCGAAATGCAGAATGGTATTAAGATTGCTGTAAAATCCACCCGCTTTTTGAGCATGGTCGATACCGAACTTGGTGCTATACGCTACTCGGTTATGCCTCTTAATGCCGATGCCACCCTTGAGTTCAGACCCTACCTCGACGCCGATGTTCATAACGAGGATTCCAATTACGGCGAAAAATTCTGGGAGGTTATTGATATTAAGGGGTCCCCATCATTGAGCTACATTGTAAGCCGGACTAAAAAACTCGACTTCCATGTAGGACATGCCATGCGCTGTTTTGTGTACCTCAATGATAGCCAGCAAAACCTGCAACCTTCCGTTAATTCTTCTTCAATGTATGTCGATAACAGGTTTACCCTTACCGCTAAAGCAGGCGATGAGGTTACTCTGTATAAATACGCTGGCGTTATTTCAAGTTTAAATCACAAAAAAGGTACCTTCCCTCAAGTACTTGAAAAACTAATAGAAATTGCCGTATCAAAAGGTTTTGATAGAATGTTCCAGGAACATCGCAATGCCTGGGCCGAGATTTGGCAACATAGCGATATTACAATTGAAGGCGATGTTGCTGCTCAACAGGGTATTCGATTTAACATCTTTCAGCTTAGCCAAACCTATACAGGTAGGGATGAGCGCTTGAATATTGGGCCAAAAGGTTTTACAGGCGAAAAGTATGGTGGTTCAACCTACTGGGATACTGAAGCTTACTGTTTACCCTTTTACATGGTTACCCATGGCCAAAAGGTTGCCCGTCAGCTCCTTCTGTATCGCTACAAGCAGCTTGGTAAGGCAATTGAGAATGCTCACAAACTTGGTTTTACCGATGGCGCAGCCCTTTACCCCATGGTTACCATGAATGGCGAAGAGTGCCACAACGAGTGGGAAATTACCTTTGAGGAAATTCATCGTAACGGAGCTATTGCTTTTGCCATCTATAACTACGTTCGTTACACAGGCGATAAAGATTATTTGGTAAATTTTGGCCTTGAGGTGCTTATCGCTATAGCTCGTTTCTGGGCTCAACGGGTGAACTTCTCCCAGGTTAAGGGCAAGTATGTTATGCTTGGGGTTACCGGCCCCAATGAGTATGAAAATAACGTAAACAATAACTGGTACTCAAATACTATTGCTTGCTGGTGCATGGAGTATGCCGAAGAGGTTGCCAGCTACGTAAAATCAACCAATCCTGCCAAGTATTCTGATTTGGTGAAATCAATTCATTTCAACGAGGAAAAAGAAATTGCCAAATGGCGCGAGATTCGAAGCAATATGTACTTCCCTGTTGATGAAAAGTTAGGCATTTTCTTACAACAGGAGGGATATATGGATAAAGAACAAATCCTGGTTAAAGATCTCGATCCAAAAGAACGTCCAATAAATCAGAAATGGAGCTGGGACCGCATTCTTCGTTCGTGTTTTATTAAGCAAGCCGATGTGCTACAAGGATTATACTTCCTCGAAGACCGATTTGATACCCCTACCATTAAACGTAACTACGATTTTTACGAAGCACGAACCGTTCATGAATCATCCCTCTCTCCTTGCGTTCACAGCGTATTAGCTTCCAGAATTGGTATTGTCGATAAAGCTTATGAGCTTTACCTGCGTACCGCCCGCCTCGACCTCGACGATTACAACAATGAGGTTAAGGAAGGACTTCACATTACCAGCATGGCCGGAACATGGATTTCGATAGTTGAGGGCTTTGGCGGCATGCGAATCAGGAATAACATGCTTAACTTCAACCCTTTGATTCCCGCTCAGTGGAAATCGTACAGCTTTAAGGTGTGGTTCCGCGATAATGTCCTTAAGGTAATAGTTACAAATACTCATATTACTATTCATAACGAAGTTGGACCTCCACTAACCATAAAACTTTATGGGATAGAGCAGGTTGTACCAGCTGCCAACTCAATTAGTGTTCCGGTTCAAAATCAAGTTTTCTGAGCCTTATTATTTTAACTTTGCATTTAGAAAATTCAATTTGTATGAAACGATTCAAACCAGGTATTATTACAGGAAATGAGTTAAAACAGCTATTTAACATTGCCAAAGCTGAGCAGTTTGCTCTTCCTGCGGTAAATGTAACCGGAACCAATACCATGAATGCAGTTCTGGAAACTGCCCGCGAGGTTGGTTCACCGGTAATTATTCAGTTTTCTAACAGTGGGGCATCTTTCATTGCTGGCAAATCGTTGTCAAACGATGGGCAACAGGCAAGCATTTTAGGAGCTATTAGCGGAGCTAAACACGTTCACTTGCTGGCCGAAGCTTACGGTGTTCCCGTTGTTCTTCACACCGACCATGCCGCTAAAAAATTACTTCCATGGATCGATGGTTTACTCGATGCAGGGGAAAAGCATTTCCGCGAAACAGGTAAACCCTTGTTTAGCTCGCACATGCTCGACCTTTCTGAAGAACCTCTACATGAGAACATTCAGATATGCAAGCGTTACCTTGAGCGCATGGCTAAGATGGATGTGACTCTGGAAATTGAACTTGGCGTTACCGGTGGTGAGGAGGATGGTGTGGATAATACTGGTGTCGATAGCTCAAGGCTTTACACCCAACCCGAAGAGGTTGCTTATGCCTATGAGGAGCTGATGAAAATCAGCCCTAACTTTACCATTGCCGCTTCGTTTGGTAATGTACATGGCGTTTATAAACCCGGTAATGTGGTTCTTAATCCTATTATACTTAAAAACTCCCAGGATCTCATCAGGCAGAAATTTAACACTGCCGATAAACCCGTTAACTTTGTTTTCCATGGTGGTAGCGGTTCCGAGAAACAGAAAATAGCTGAGGCAATTAGCTATGGCGTTATAAAGATGAATATCGACACCGACATGCAATGGGCTTTCTGGGATGGCATAAAGAACTACTACGAATCTAAGAAGGGTTACCTGCAAGCGCAAATTGGCAACCCTGAGGGCGAGGATGCCCCTAACAAAAAGTATTACGATCCACGTGTATGGCTTCGCAAGGGTGAAGAATCAATCGTTGCCCGCCTCAAAGAGGCCTTTACCGATCTTAATGCAATTGGTCGTGGTTAATGGTTCCAAAAATATAACCATTTTGGGATTAATTTTGCACCCAAACGCTTGTTTTTAATATGTTTAGGGCTGTCCAGACTTAAACAGCCCTTTTTATATTATTCAAAAATCCTGACTTAACAGCAAAATAAAATGTCGCAAGTTTACATAAAATTAGTTAATATATAGGTAAAAGAAAAAACACTAAATTCTAATTTCTAAATACTAAACAAATCCAAATGGCCGAAATAAGAAATTCAAAAAAGTATGATTTAGAAGAACGAACTTTAAAGTTTGCAAAGGATGTTATATTATTTGTTAAAAGACTTTCAATGACAATCACTAACATCGAATTAGTAAAGCAGATTGTTCGATCTTCAGGGTCTGTTGGAGCAAATTATATAGAAGCGAATGAGGCTTTAAGTAAAAAAGATTTTATAATGAGGATTAAAATTTGTCGAAAAGAGGCTAAAGAAAGCAGATACTGGCTGAAGCTTATTGAAGTAAATGGCGAAGATGCTGAAAAGCAAAGACAAACTTTGATTCAGGAAGCAACTGAGCTTATGAAAATATTTGGTGCCATATTAGAGAAAGCGAAATAAGTTTTGATATTGTGATTTTGAATTTNNTAAAATATTGATTCTCAAGCATGGGTCAGGAGTTCTGATATTTCAATTTGTTTTTTAAAACCAATAGCTATGACAAAAATGCGCTTAACTTTATTGCTGCCAATTCTGGTAATTACAATGGCAAGTTTTGCTCAAAATAGGGTAGAACGGGTGGAACCTCCTTGCTGGTGGGTTGGCATGAATAACCCTAACCTTCAACTACTGGTATATGGCCAAAATATTGCGTCCGCAACGGTAAGCATCAATTATCCTTCTGTCGATCTGCTTAACGTCGAAAAGGTTGAAAATCCGAATTACCTCTTTATCAACCTGTTGGTTAAAGCCGATGCTAAACCCGGCATGATCGATATTAAATTTACTTTTCCTAAAGGAAAACCAGCCACTTACAGGTATGAGCTAAAAAGCCGTCAGGCTGGCTCAGCCAATCGTAAAGGATTCGATAATTCCGATGTGGTTTACCTGGTTTACCCCGATAGGTTCTCTAATGGCGATCCCAGTAACGATTCGCTTGCAGGATACCCCGATAAGGTTGACCGAAACGAACCCTATGCACGCCATGGTGGCGATATTCAGGGTATAATGAACCATCTCGATTACTTCTCTAATTTAGGCGTTACCGCCCTTTGGTTGAATCCCGTACTGGAAAGCAATCAGCCCTCATGGTCGTATCATGGCTATGCCATTACCGACTTTTACAAGATTGACCCCCGTTTGGGAAGCAATGAGCTTTACAAGGATTTTATTGATAAAGCTCATGCACAAGGTTTTAAGGTGATTAAGGACATGGTTTTCAACCATTGCGGCAGTGAGCACTGGTGGATGAAGGATGTACCCATGAACAGCTGGTTTAACATTTATCCCGATTACAAACGTACAAACTACCGCATCCCAACTACCTTTGACCCCCACGCCTCCATTGCCGATAGCAGCCTTATGGCCGATGGCTGGTTCGATGGTCACATGCCCGATCTGAACCAGCGTAACCCGTTCCTTGCTAACTACCTCATACAGAATAGTATATGGTGGATTGAGTTTGCAGGATTGAACGGAATCCGTATGGATACACACCCATACTGCGATAAGCATTTCATGGCTCGCTGGTGCGCTGCTGTTAAAAATGAGTACCCAAACTTCAGTATAGTTGGCGAAACATGGGTAAACTACCCGGATTGGGTAGCGTACTGGCAAAAGGATGCCAACAACCGCGATGGCTATAACTCGAATCTTGAAATTGTCATGGATTTCCCTCTGATGTTTGCCATGCAAAAAGCTTTCGATGAAAAAGATGGATGGGACACCGGCTTGGCAAGGCTTTACGAAATTCTTGCCCACGACTTTGTTTACCCCTATCCCGATAAGCTTTTCGTTTTTGCCGATAACCACGACATTGGCCGATTCCAACGCGATTCCTCCCTGGCCTTAGGTCGCCTTAAACTTGCCATGGCATTTCTTCTTACCACTCGTGGTATCCCACAAATATACTACGGTACCGAAATCCTCATGCCGGGCGATGATGCTAAAGGGCATGGCGATATACGCCGCGATTTCCCAGGTGGCTGGCCATCCGATACCAAATCGGCCTTTACCTCCGAGGGCAGAACCAAAAAACAAAATGAAATATGGAACTACATGGCTACCATCCTGAACTGGCGTAAAACTGCATCTGCCATTCATAACGGTAAGCTCACCCATTTTATCCCTGAAAATGAGGTTTACGTTTACTTCCGCCATAATAGCGAGCAAACCGTCATGGTTATTCTCCATAACGGGTATCAGCCCAAAACGCTCGATACAACTCGATTCAATGAGTTTTTGTCAGGGAAATCGGAAGGTTTCGATATTATCACCGGCAAAAAAATTGATGTCCAAAAACCTATACAGCTATCGCCCCGTTCGGCTATGATTATTGAGCTGAATTAAAATCTTTTAAATTCTTATTATTATGAAAATCAGAGTTATAGCAATAGTTACCGCAACAATCCTGACAATTTCTTGTCAGAGAAATTTAAATGTCGATTTTAGTACCGATGATCCTGTTTTAAATACTCCCTTCTCGGTGGTTCAGCTGGCAGGCGATAGCTCGCTGGTCTATCTTACCGACTATTTTCCAGACCCTTCGGTAATCGATTCGGTTTCTATTCCAAATGTATTTAACTATACTTTATCGACCGATAAACGTTTCCTCATACTTAAAGCTGATAATCAATCGCTCCCTTTTCTCACCACCTTTTCGGTATGGGCAAAGGGCACCCAGTTTACTTTGGTAGTTCGGAAAAATCGCAAAATTCCGGTAACCTTTACTTATGAACCAAAGGATCAAAAGGTTAACAAGGTTCAGCTAGCTGGGCAAATAAACGACTGGAATCCTTCGGCTACTAACCTAACCTATGATGGACAGCGTTACACGACTACTTTGCTGTTAAATCCCGGTAAATATCACTACCAGGTAGTTATCGATGGTAAGTGGTTGCTCGATCCTGCTAATCCTGTAATTGAGGATAATGGCTTGGGTGGATATAATTCAGTACTGCTCGTTGGCAGTAGTTTTTCCGACTCACTCCCCATGCTGCTAACACATAAAGCAGCTGAAAGTAAGGTTGATATTAAAGTGTTAGGTGATATAGATGATTTTATTGTATTGTGGCAGAATTACTTGCTCGATAACAGATTTGTCAAAAGGGTAGGCGATTTGATTCAGATTACCATTCCTGGCAATGCTAAATACCTGGAACGTTCACACCTAAGGGTATGGGCATTCAATCGGCATGGCGAAAGCAACAATTTGTTAATCCCGCTTCAGGGTAACGATGTTGTTTTACACCCATCCCAGCTGTCCCGTACCGATAAGCATGCCCAGGTAATGTATTTCCTGATGGTCGATCGTTTTTTTAACGGAAATACCGCCAACGATTTTAAGGTTAACGATCCCGAAATTCACCCTAAGGCTAACTATTTTGGTGGGGATATAAAGGGTATTACACAAAAGGTTAAGGATGAATATTTCAGCAATCTGGGAATCAACACTATATGGCTTTCACCAATAACCCAAAATCCACTTGGGGCCTGGGGTTTATACCCGAATCCCCGCACAAAATTCTCGGGCTACCATGGCTATTGGCCCGTATCTTCGTCAATGGTTGATTTCCGTTTTGGTACTGAGAACGATTTACATGAGCTCATCGATGAGGCGCACAAGCGTAACATGAACGTAATTCTCGACTATGTGGCCAATCACGTCCATCAGGAACACCCCTTATACAGGAATCACCCCGATTGGGCAACCTCATTGTATTTACCCGATGGCTCTTTAAATACCGAACGTTGGGATGAGTATAGGCTCACCACCTGGTTTGATTTGTTCCTTCCCAAGCTCGATCTTGAACGGCCAGAGGTTTACGAGCCCATGACCGATTCAACTTTGTTTTGGGTTACCCATTACGCCTTAGATGGCTTCCGCCACGATGCCACCAAGCACATACACGAAAACTTCTGGCGCAGGCTTACCCAAAAAATCAAGCTAACCATTCCTGAAAAGACGATTTACCAAATTGGCGAAACCTACGGTAGCCATGAACTCATTGCCAGCTACATTGGTAGCGGTATGCTTGATGCTCAATTCGATTTTAACGTTTATGATGCTTCGGTTGCAGCATTCGCACGTCCCGATTATCCATTTACCAAACTCGATGGCATCCTGCACCAAACCTTTAGCTACTTTGGTTGGATTAACCTGATGGGCTACATATCGGGGAATCAGGATAGGGGACGTTTCATATCCTACGCTGGAGGTTCGCTCAAATTCGACGAGGACGCCAAAAAGGCCGGTTGGACCCGAGACATTGGCGTGGGCGATAGCTCGGCTTACGCTAAACTTTGCATGCTTAACGCTTTTAACCTTACCATCCCTGGCGTACCCACAATCTACTATGGCGATGAGTTTGGCATGCCAGGCGGTAACGACCCCGATAACCGTCGTATGATGAAATTCAACGGCCTAACGGAAAAGGAACAGCAAACACTTGAAACCGTTACCAAGCTTGTCAACATTCGCCGCAATAACCTGGCTCTGGTGTATGGTAACTTCCACACCCTTTTGGTAAACGACTCCCTTTACATTTACCTACGTAAATATTTCGACAATACTGCAATTATGTTCTTCAACAAGTCAAATCAGGAACAAGTTGTAGAAGTTCAAATACCTGATTATGTTACAAATAGCATCTTGTATCCAAACTTTAACTCTACCTATTCGCTTCAAAGCGGAAAGCTTAAACTAACACTTAAACCATTTAGCTTCGAAATTTTTACAGGTACCGACAAATAGATAGTTGATAGTTGATGGTTGACTGTTGATGGTTCAAAGTTCAAGGTTCAAGGTTCACGATTAACGGTTGATGGTTATTCGTTATCTATGATGCATCGACATCAATTTTAGTCTGGTTCTCGTATGGTTTTAAGAGCCTCAATTAACAGCTGGTTGTAGTAGAAGAGAGATTTAGTGAAAGGGGAATCGGCCAGTTAAGAAAGAAAATGGCGATTCTTGAGGCGGCGTTAAAAAGAGGTTACATATGAGAACACTATTTTTGACCCGAAGGGTCGAACATCAATAACCCCCGATGTAATCGGTGGGGAAAAATAGCCACAACACAAAATACCAACCCCGAAGGGGTTGAACATTAGTGCAAGTACCGTTCATCTTAAAAACGAAAATGGCGATTCTTGAGGCAGCGTGAAAAAAGAAGTTATATAAGAGTAAAACATGGTCCTTAATTTTGAATTTTGAATCTGAAATTTTGAATCTGGAATTAAAAACCCGATGTTTCCATCGGGTTTTTTGGTGATTCAGCTGGGATTCGAACCCAGGACCCCATCCTTAAAAGGGATGTGCTCTACCTACTGAGCTACTGAATCTACCTTAATTTATTTTGTAACCTCATTTCATTTTTTGCGATGCAAAGGTATAGTCTTTCATCAAAAGAAACAAATTTTTATCGATTTCAGTGGTAAAAAATGTTTTTTTACTGAATATCATAACAATACAATTTGTTTAAAAGATTAAATTGACTTTTTAACAAAATTCAAGTTGTAATACCCCAATATTTGTTAGATTAGCTGAACAAAATTCATCAATCATGTCAAGAGCATTAAAAAAGTTTTCCGGAAAAGTTGTTATTATTACAGGGGCTTCCTCAGGAATAGGGAAAGCTCTGGCTTTTGAGTTTTCAAAGTATAATACTAAATTGGTTTTAGCTGCCCGTAACCTCGACGAGCTGAATGTAATTGCAAAACAGCTGCACGAACAGGGTATTGAGGTGTTACCTGTTAGAACTGATGTATCCAGCGAATTCGATTGCAAAAACCTTGTTGAACAAGCAGTTAAACAATTTGGTAGGGTTGATATTTTAGTCAATAACGCAGGTGTCTCAATGCGTGCCCTTTTTAAGGATGTTGATCTGAAGGTAATCCGTCAGCTAATGGAGGTAAATTTTTGGGGTACGGTTTACTGCACTAAGTTTGCTTTGCCTTACCTGTTGGAATCAAAAGGATCGGTTGTGGGGGTGAGCTCCATTGCAGGTTTCCACGGGTTACCCGGCCGCAGCGGATATTCCGCTTCCAAATTTGCCATAAATGGATTCATGGAAACCCTACGTATCGAAAATCTGAAGAATAACCTGCATGTTATGATTGCAGCCCCAGGTTTTACCGCCACCAATGTTAGGTTTTCCGCTTTAACCGCCAATGGAACCCCTCAAGGTATATCGCCTCGCGATGAGAAAAATATGATGACCCCTGAAGAAGTGGCTAAAATCATTGTAAGGGGCATTGCTAATCGCAGTAGAAATTTGATTATGGGAACCGAAGGGAAAATATCGGTGCTTGCCCAACGAGTTTTTCCTACTATAATTGATAGAATTCTTTACGGATACATGGCCAGAGAGCCCAATTCCCCCTTTAAGTAGCAGCATTTGGATTTTTATCCAATTTTTTCATGGAAAAAATGGGATATGGTTACATTAATTATTTTATCAGGCACTTTCCTAAATCAGTTAGCCACATTTTTTTGGGCGGTATATATCATTACTGTTATTTCTATTGCTGTAATGATAATTTACGAAAAACGTGATCCTGCTAAAACATCCACATGGGTTTTACTTCTTATAGCTTTACCTATTCTGGGCTTGCTGCTTTACATTTTTTTTGGTCAAAACCGAAGGAAAGAAAAACTTTTTAGTCGTAAAGAGATACAAGATATTGAGCAAATTGAGTATTTAAGCCATAAACAGGTAATTCGGTTTAGCAATAAAACTGAGGTACATAGTAGGCTTAACGAACATATAAGCATTATCACCCTTTTGCTTAATAACAGTAAGGCCTTACTAACCGAACGGAATGAGGTAAATATTTTTCAGGATGGCAATAATGCCTTTGATTCTATTATTGATGCGTTATACTCAGCCATATCCAGCATTCACATTGAATTTTACATCATAAACAACGATAAACTGGGGAATAGAATAAAAAATATTCTTATAACCAAGGCTAAGGAAGGGGTTAAGGTTAGGGTAATTTTCGATGATGTTGGCAGTTGGAGCCTACCAAAAAAGTTTGTCAGGGAGTTAAGGAATGCAGGGGTTGACATTTATCCTTTCATGGAAGTTCGGTTTCCGTTGCTTACCAGTAGGGTAAATTACAGGAATCATCGTAAAATTGTGGTTGTTGATGGTAGGGTAGGCTATCTGGGCGGCATGAACATTGCCGATCGGTACATTGAGGGAACCCGAAGGCTGGGACAATGGTACGATACCATGCTAAGAATTGAGGGTGAAGCTGTTCACTCGCTTCAGGTAATTTTCCTTATCGATTGGTACTTTGTTACTGGTTGTATTGTTAAGGAACGTGAGATTTACTTTCCAAAACCTACCATTACAAGCTTTCATCCCATACAGGTAATTACAAGTGGCCCCGATTCCGACTGGGCTAGCATAATGCAAGCATTTTTCCATGCAATTACCCGTGCCAAAAACCATATTTACATTTCTACACCTTACTTTATACCCAACGAGAGCATCCTTACAGCGCTGAAAACTGCTTCCCTGAGTGGAATAGATGTTCGTTTAATCTTACCCGGCAAATCTGACTCCACCATTGTGTACTGGAGCTCATTATCATACATTTCAGAATTGCTTGAGGCAGGTATAAAAGTTTACCTTTACCACAATGGGTTTAACCACTCAAAAATTATGATGATCGATAGCAACGTTGCCATGGTTGGCTCAGCAAATATGGATATCCGTAGCTTTGAAGATAACTTTGAGGTAGCCGCATTCATCTACGATAGCCAAATAACCCTACAACTCGAAAAAAACTTCCTCTCTAACCTCGCCAAAAGCCAAACTATTACCTCCCAAAGCTGGAGTAAACGCCCTCTGAAAAACAGCTATAAGGAGGCGCTTGCTCGATTAATTAGCCCACTTTTCTAATGTTAGTGGTTGATGGTTGTTCGTTGTTCGTTGTTCTGGGAAATAGTTGATGGTTGATAAGCGTTGTTCGTTGCTAGTTGTTCGGAAAAAGGAATCTTT
>DFYV01000064.1 GCA_002383425.1 Bacteroidales bacterium UBA4073
ATTATCTTTATCCTGTCGATAAAACAAAAAGATATGGACAAAAATATTTTGAAAACAGTTATTTCTGACAATCAAATTGAAATCCCAAGATACAAGGTAATTCCCCGTGATTTCACTTTTGAGGAGTTCGGGAACTACGTCTTTGTAGGTATCCGACGTGGGGGTAAGACCTACCTGCTTTATCAACGGATGCAGCAGTTACTTGCTCAAGGCGTAAAGTGGGATGAGATGCTTTATATCAATTTCGAAGATGAACGCCTTACCGAAATGAAAGCAGAAGATTTGAATATCCTGTTAGAAGTTCATTTGGAAATGTACGGAAAGAAACCCATCCTGTTTTTGGATGAAATACAAAACGTTTCCGGATGGGAAAAATTTGCACGCCGTATGGCCGACACCCAGCACCGGGTGTATATTACGGGAAGCAATGCCAGGATGTTAAGTCGGGATATTCAAACGACTTTAGGCGGGCGTTATATCCCTGTAGATGTTTACCCATACTCTTTCAAAGAGTATTTAAAGGCAAATCATGTTCCTGTCACTGCCAATCATCTTTTATCTACGGAAGGCAAAGCCGAAATCTTACGAAAGTTCAACGATTATTTCTACTTTGGAGGATTCCCTGAAGGGGCTGAGCTTTCTGCAAAACGCGATTATTTGACCAGTGTTTATCAGAAAATCTACCTGGGAGATATCGCTGCCCGTCACTCCGTAGATAACACGTTTGCTTTGCGCATTCTGTTCAAGAAATTGGCTGAAAGTATAAAACAGCCGTTATCGTTTACCCGCATTGCGAATATCGTCTCTTCGACTGGAGCAAAAGTAGGCACGCAAACGGTCATTAACTATTTGGAGTACGCCAAAGATGCCTGGCTGATCAATCCAGTGCAGAACATAGCAGGGAAATTAGTTAACAAAGAAACTTCTCCCAAGTATTATTTCACGGATAATGGTATTCTGAATCTATTTTTGTTGGATGGAAATACTTCCTTGCTGGAAAATATAGTAGCCGTAAATTTATTGCGTAAATATGGGCGAAATGATGCCGTTTATTTTTATAATCAAAGTATTGAAGTTGACTTCTATATTCCCGATGATTATACCGCTATTCAGGTTTGCTACAACCTCGATAATAGCGACGGGACATTTGACCGGGAAGTAAAAGCCCTGCTGAAAATTACCGAAATATTGGAATGCAACAAACTGTTGATTATTACCCGAGATGCAGAACGGATGGTAAAGATGAGCGGTAAAACAATTGAAGTTATTCCGGTATGGAAATGGTTACTAAATCTACAATAATTTGAATTTAACGAAGATGTTTTCTGGGCTACCCAAAATTCTCAATTCAAATACCCTGAACTCAACGAAGCATTACTTTTTGCCATTGATCAGTACCCCGCTTTATGCTATGAGCTGAATGGCAAACAACTTCCCTTTGGATGTCACGACTGGTCAAAACCAACTAAAATAGATTTTTGGAAACAGTTCATTAAATAATTCGATACTACCCTTATTTTAGTGGTTAAATATAGTTATAAATGTGGTTGAAATGTGGTTGAAATGTAGTTAAAATATGGTTGAGTCCAGTCTAAAAAGGTATTCTCGTCATTGCGAGCGAAGCGAAGCAATCTATATCTCTTTGAGCAACAGATTGCTTCGTCGTGCCTCCTCGCAATGACGCGTTTGCTTTTGGCCTTTTTTGACTGGACTCATGGTTAAAATGTTGCTTTTTCTAAATATTTTCAACTTCCTAAATACAACATATTAACTACATATAAACTATATTAAACTACATATAAACAAATTGCATATTTTCATTAAATTCGTGGCAGAACCAATAATTCTTTGGGTATAAGTAGATTTTGCCGTCTTAAACAAAAATTATTTCAGAAAAACCAAATAAAATCGACTAATTACATTGATAAAAAAGACCAATACGCAATAGTATTGGCCATTATGTTTATTGAGCTGCTACTACTCTTTTATAGGACGTCCTTCATGGTTTGGCCAATATTAGCAGGCGATTCCACCACATGAATACCACACTCACGCATGATTTTCATTTTAGAAGTTGCAGTGTCGTCGGCGCCACCGATTATTGCACCGGCATGCCCCATACGGCGACCCTTGGGAGCGGTTTGCCCAGCTATGAAACCAACTACAGGTTTAGTGCCATTCTTCTTAATCCATTGGGCAGCCTCGGTTTCCATACTACCGCCAATCTCGCCAATCATCACAATACCATGGGTATCGGGATCGGCCATAAGCAGCTTAATAGCCTCAAGTGTTGTGGTTCCAATAATGGGGTCGCCGCCAATTCCAATACAAGTACTTTGGCCTAAACCCAATCTGGTTAGCTGGTCAACAGCCTCATAGGTTAAAGTGCCAGAGCGTGATACAACGCCAATATGGCCTTTCCTGTGAATGAAACCAGGCATTATTCCAACCTTAGCTTCCTCGGGAGTGATAATGCCGGGACAGTTAGGACCAATCAGGCGGGTATGGGGGTAATCGGTAAGGAAATGTTTAACTTTAACCATATCGTTGGTGGGAATACCCTCGGTAATGCAAACAATCACCTTTATGCCCGCTTTGGCAGCTTCCATAATGCTATCGGCAGCAAAGGCAGGCGGAACAAATATTACTGATACGTCGGCTTCCGTTTCCTTAACAGCCTCGGCAACGGTATTGAAAACTGGTCTATCGAGATGGGTTTGGCCACCTTTTCCAGGGGTAACCCCTCCAACCACACTGGTTCCATACTCTATCATCTGGGTGGCATGGAATGTACCCTCGCTACCAGTAAAGCCCTGAACAATAACATGTGAGTTTTTATTTACCAATACGCTCATANNATTGAAAAAAATCGATTTTTAAATTTGAATTTGTAACTTGTGCAGAAAATAGAAATCCAAACCGAAAAGCAAACACCTAAAAACAAATCCGATATGGGTAAAGTTAACATCAAATTAGAAAACCTTGGTGAAATGTTCCCCGAAAGTTGGACTGAGGAACAACGCTCCAGGGGAAAAACGCTTTTTTTGAAATATCTCAGCGAAAAAGCGCATCGGTATTACGGAGGGAAAATTCAAACAGCTCCTAAAGCACCAGTTTTAGGGTTTAACTGGTTTAATGTATGGTACACGCCCGGCGTTTCAAAAATCTCGACCACGATAAGAGATAACAACGATGCCTCATTCGAACTCTCGAACCGTGGAAATTTAGTTGCGGTAGTTAGCGACTCAACCCGGGTACTTGGCGATGGCGACTGTACCCCTCCCGGTGGCCTCGGCGTAATGGAAGGTAAAGCCTTTCTGATGAAATATCTTGGTGGCGTAGATGCCGTTCCCCTTTGCATTGACAGTCGCGGGAAAGATGGCAAAAACGACCCTGAAAAGATTATCGATTTTGTGAAAATGTGCCAGCACAGCTTTGGAGCAGTAAATCTTGAAGACATTTCGCAACCCAACTGCTACCGGGTACTTGATGTTTTAAGGGAAGAATGTGTGATACCTGTTTGGCACGACGATGCCCAAGGGACAGCCTGCGTTACCCTGGCAGGGTTACTCAACGCATTAAAGCTGGCGAACAAGAAACTTAGCGATGTCAAAATAGTTTACTTTGGTGCAGGTGCTGCAAACACCTCCATTGCCCGATTAGTAATCGCCGACGGAGGCGATCCAAAAAAAATGATTATGCTCGACTCACACGGAGCCCTACACCGCAAACGCGACGATATTAAAGCCGATAGTCGTTTTTACCGCAAATGGGAGATTTGTGAACAAACCAATCCCGAATGTATTGAAACCATAGAAGAAGCAATGAAAGGTGCCGATGTGCTAATTTCGGTATCGACCCCTGGCCCCGATACCATTAAAAAGGATTGGATAAAGTTAATGGCCGAAAAGTCTATTGTTTTTGCCTGTGCAAACCCCGTTCCGGAAATATACCCCTACGCAGCAAAAGAAGCAGGAGCTTACATTGTAGCCACAGGCCGAGGCGATTTCCCAAACCAGGTTAATAACTCACTGGGATTTCCAGGAATTCTGAAAGGGGCACTACTGGTTAGGGCATCAAAAATTACCGATAACATGGCCGTTGCCGCAGCGCACTCGCTTGCTAATTACGCCGAAAAGCGAGGAATTAATCCTGAATATATCATTCCAACCATGGACGAAGCCGACGTATTCCCAGTGGAAGCCGCCGATGTGGCAATACAGGCTGTTAAAGACGGTATAGCGCGTCGACCAATGTCATGGGATGAAGCGTATAGCATTGCTAAAAAAGACATCGACTACTCCCGTTCGATGGTAAGTTCGTTACACGAAAACGGGTTTATAGCCGACCCACCTACCGAGATGCTTGAAGAATCCCTTGAGTGGACTATTAAGCAGGTTGAAGGGAAATAATTAGTTTGGCAAAAGGGGGATTATCCCCCTTTCCCTTTTATCAACAAAAATATGTGTTTTACTTTAAGCCTTCAGGTTGAAAAGCATAAGCTGGAAAAATCGCTAAACGCCGAGTTCAAAAGTGGATATAGCTTTGAGCCATTTTACTTTGTTTCGGCATTTGACCACCCCACAGTGCCAGTAAAAACCTGTGGGAGCGCCTGCTCTCTTATCCCTATGCAATGGGGTTTGATCCCTGAATGGACAAAAAACGTTAGCGATGCAAGGAATATAAGGAGCAAAACATTAAACGCCCGATTCGAAACACTTTTCGAAAAATCATCATTTCGCCTATCAGCACTGCATAGTAGGTGTATAGTTCCTGCAACAGGATTCTTTGAATGGCAACATGTTGGAAACATGAAAATCCCATGGTTTATCGCTTTTCGCAATAACGAAATCATGCAGATGGCGGGCATTTATAGTTCCTGGACAAATTTTGAAACGGGAGAGGTAATTAATACCTTCAGCATTATCACCCTTCCTGCAAACCCATTGCTCGAAAAAATACATAACACCAAAAAGAGAATGCCTGCAATTCTAAAACCCAATGAGGCTAAAGCATGGTTAGATAAAAACATGAAAGCCGAGGAATACCTTAATATTATAAAACCCATTGAACAGGATTATCTCAAAGCATACACGGTATCGCCTGTTGTTTCGAATCCCAAAAACAACAGGAATATCCCTGAGGCGATAAAACCTTACAATTACCCCGAACAGCAATTGCTTTTTTGAACATTTACGCGTGGATTTTGTAAATTACAAATAACACCAACCTAAAATGACATTCAAACAGCCCCTTACACACGGCAGGCTTGTTAGGCGATATAAACGCTTTATGGCTGATATTATACTTGACAACGGCAGAACCATTACGGCACACTGCACCAATTCGGGATCAATGAAAAGCTGCTTGGAAGAAAATGCAGAGGTTTACGTTAGCCTTAGCCCTAATCCCAACCGTAAGTTACCCTATACCTGGGAAATGATAAAAATTAATGGCGATTGGGTAGGTATCAACACATTAAATCCCAATAAAATTGCATTTGAGCTGTTGAAAAGCCAATGGGTTGAAACCTTACCAAAATTTAAGATGCTGAAAACGGAAGTAAAGTTTTACGATAGCCGATTTGATATTTATGGCGAAAGCGATACGCATAAATGGTTTTTTGAGGTTAAAAACGTAACACTGAAAGATGGACGTTTTGCCCGATTTCCCGATGCAGTTACAACACGTGGACATAAACACCTTCAAACACTGGTTAAAGCTAAATCGCAGGGTTATCGGGTGGCAATGATTTATATAGTTCAACGAACTGATGTCGATATTTTTGCCCCGGCATGGGATATTGACCCCACGTACTCCATGGAACTGTTAAATTCTATTGAGGCGGGATTACTGGTTTACCCCATTCAGGTTAAAGTTACTCCAAAAGAGATTGAACCGCTTAAACTTTTACCCATTTACCTGGAACAAGAATGAGTCCAGTCTAAAAAGTTCATAAAGTTTGTAAAGTTNNTGAGCAACAGATTGCTTCGTCGTGCCTCCTCGCAATGACGTGTTTGCTTTTGGGCTTTTTTGACTGGACTCATGTAAATTTTTAAAATATTTATTAATATCCTGATAACTAATTAATTAACAAGTTTTGCTAAAATAAAACATGCTTTTTATACCGGACTCNNAAGGGTATAAGAAGTAGCACGGATAAAGCAGGCCACAACCCGTTTAAATACAACATTATGCGTAAAATGGCCGATGATTTTACGTAAACCTTACCCTTATGAATAAAAACCACCGAATTCAATCGGTTCAAGTTTAAACCATAATGTTTGGAAAACAGAAAAGCATTGGATGAGGCCAGAGGTATTAGGGTAAAACGACCACTGGGATCGTGTCTTTTGATGAAGCGGATACTTCGCTGGCATAGATTACACGAAGAATCGTAAAGAATAGTATAAATATCAGGCCGTTTCATGCCATAGGAACACCCTATGCAGCAAAATGTTTTATACATTTTACCCCATTTTATAAATCATCGTTAAAAAATCTTTCATTTTTGATAAGATGCTTATAGTAATTTATTTTTCTTTTTTCATCCTTTAGCGCATTACTATCATTTGCATATTTTCCATTTACAATACTATCGTATTTACTTACCAATCGATCGGCTTCCCTGAAATTATGTGTGTTCAACTTACACCAGATGACTTTATTCAAATATGTCAGCTCATTATTTTTATCTTTTTCTAAAGCTAACAAGTAATGCTGTTCAGCCAAATCAATCTGATTTCCGGAGGAGTAAATATCCCCTATCAATTCATAAAATGATGCAATTACCTGATTAGGTGGGTATAGCATTTCAATTGTTTTACTGATAATTTCCAGAGCTAAAGTGCGCTCGCCAACATTATTTAATGTTTTTGCATAAGCAAAGTTGAGAAAATAGTCGGTGCTATCAATTTCATAAGCCATAGAAAAAAGTTTCTCAGCTTCCAAATATGAACCATTTAAGTGCTTAGCAACGGCAAGATTTTTAAGCGTAAAGAAGGAGGAATCGCCCAACGATGCAATTTTTGTAAATGATTCCTCGGCTTTTTTGTATGATTTCATGTCCGATTCCACTTTACCCTTAAGCATCAGTATAGGCAAGTAGGTTGAATCAATTTTGTAGGCATCAAGAATATTTTCGTAGATGAATTGGAGCGGAATGTTACTCCTTAATTGCTGGTTAAAATATTTGGTGGCCACAGCTAAATTTTTAGCATTCAGGCTGTACGATCGGTAATAAGCCGTAGTCGCTTCAATTTCCATACCCATTTTTTTATATTGATCGCCTAACATTTCCCAGTAGCTGAAGTTAGTTGAATCGATATCAACCAATTTTAAATATTGGGGTAAAGCTTTGCCATGCAATGAGCAGTTGCGAAGCAAATTTGCATAGCGAATAATGGCTGAGGTATTTAATGAATCATACGACAAAACCTGGACGTATATTTTAATTGCCTCTGACGGATTGCCGTTGTTTTCATAACAACGAGCCAAACCTACTTGAGCCCAACGCTCATCGAACTGTAAAAGTTTTGTGTAACATGAGATAGCACTATCGTACATGTTTAAGCCTTCAAAAGCCATGGCCTTATACTGTAAAAGAACCGGAGTGTCATCCTCCTGATTAATCAGCTCAAGTGCAGTAGCATATCGACCAAAAGCCAGGTTATTTAGAATTTCACCATTAACCTGTCCCAACGATACAGTTGTTGCGCAGGTATAAAAAACTATACTAAG
>DFYV01000013.1 GCA_002383425.1 Bacteroidales bacterium UBA4073
GGCGTTCTTTGCGGTTTCTTTTTTCATCCGAAAATAATTTGTAAGTTAAACAATATCAGCACATTATTTTCATGTGTGTTTGTGCTTTTGAAATATCATGGGTGTTTCATCTGTTTATATTTTCATTTTTTACCAAAAAGGTAATATCTGATCATTATAATCATGCTCGTGTTTCAAAATTTATTTGTCATGGGTGTTTGTGTTTAACTGATTTTTCGCCCCTTCCAAATTAGGCTTCCCTTTTTTCGATTATACTCCCACTTATAAACCATTTGTAAAAACGAAATTTGCTGCAAGGGGAATAGAATAATAGCTTTAAGGATGCTTTGTTGAGATAAATCAGCGACCATAATGCGGGCCATAAAAATCGAAAAGAAGTACAGAAAAATTATCGGGAATGGCATGAAAAGCAAGACAGCAATAGGGCTCAGCGTTGTAATAGCTGCAAAAGCAAGCATTACCCAGCGTTTACCACCAAAGAATTCGCAAACATTTTTTGAAAATCCAGCAATAGCCTCAGCTTTGTTTTCGTACATCCGACAACGGATATCAGAAGGTAGCCCCAGAAGTGTTTCCATGCGCAGACCTAAACGTTTAACCTCACGTGCTATTAGTATGTCCTCAACCGGATTGTTTCGGAACAGCTCATGAAACCAATACTGTCGGTAGGTATCAGTCCGGAACATCATCATTTGTCCATTGGCGGCAGCCAACGACAAATTTTTGGTCCAACCGACTAAACGAAGCGGGAGTAAAGAAAGTAAAACCCACTGCATCAGGGGCACGGTTATGGCTTCGCCGAACGAACCCAATACCTGGTAAGGAAAAAACGAAAGTAGGTGTAACCTGTTTTTTTGCATGTAAGCAGTAACTTTTTCAAGAAAATCATGCTTCACCCTAACATCGGCGTCAAGAAAAAGCAAGTAATGGCCTGCTGCAGTCCTTGCAAGCTGATGGCATGCATGATTCTTGCCCACCCAACCATCGGGTAATCCTACGCCATTAATAAGCTTAATCCGATTATCGGCATTCAAAAAACTCTTTACTACACCGGCAGTGTTATCGGTTGATTGGTCGTCATATACTAAAACCTCAAAATTTTTAAAGGTTTGCTCTTTTAAATCGTTAAGCAGGTTACCAATGTTTTTTGCCTCGTTGCGGGCAGGAATAAGCACCGATACCATTTGGCTCCCGTTTATAGAGTAGGCTTTTAAGTAAGGCCGTGTAAGGTAGTTAAAAAGCGCTACCAGAAGCCGAATAAAGGCAAACACAACAACGGGTATGGTTATGTAAAAAAGTATCATTGAGTTCAGTTTATAAAGTTCATAAAGTTCATAANNAAAGTTCATAAAGTTTGTAAAGTTTATAAAGTTCATAAAGTTAAAACAAATTTCACAACGTTTTTTAAAATGCTGACAATTAAAAACATAGCTTGTTTTGCTAAGATAAAACATGCTTTTTATACCGGACTCATTC
Organism: Bacteroidales bacterium UBA4073; assembly: GCA_002383425.1. Taxonomy (GTDB): domain Bacteria; phylum Bacteroidota; class Bacteroidia; order Bacteroidales; family Tenuifilaceae; genus Tenuifilum. The sequence continues at coordinate 1,477 of DFYV01000013.1, forward strand.
TTATTTCTCCCATTTTGTTCTGTCGTGCTATCTTGCTATCGTTCCTTCGTTCCTTCGTGCTTTCGTGCCTTCGTGCTATCGTGCTATCGTTCTTTCGTTCTATCGTGCCTTCGTGCCATCGTGCCTTTCGGAGCATACTCATCTATTGTATTCCAATAATGCTATAAACTACTGGTATTCAATTTTTTAAATTTTCAATAGACCACTAAAACAGCTAAACCAACCTTAACAGGGTAAGGCTGTTCATAAATAATCGCTTGCTGTTAATAATTTTAATCATGCCATTCATACTGTATATCTATTGATAATCAGTACTTTAATATTACATAAAATTCAAAAAGTATTATATTTTACGATTTTTAACTAAAAAACATTACAAGGGTAAATACTGTATTTAACAAATCGTAATATTTGAACAATTTTTATCAACACAAATTGAATGATAAGTATTTTATTTACAGTTAATTAAACTTAAATGCCATGAATGCAGAACCTGATTTCGAGTCTTTTGAGCAAGCGGAATTCACCGACGACGATGAACCTCCAAGCGGTGGCAAGCACAGTAGCCCAGTAATCGCCACTGATTTAATAAAGTTAAAGAATGATACAACAAGAACATTCCCAGTAAGTGAAAACACCAAAGATTTTATTCAGAAATTTTATCCCGGAACATCATTAGAAGAATGGAACAACTGGCGCTGGCAGCTAAAAAACAGCATAACAACAATAAGTCAGCTAAAAAAATTCATAAATCTTAATCCTGATGAAGTTGAAGCTATAGATAATCCACATCACTCCTTACCCCTGAGAATTACCCCGTACTATGCAAGTTTGATGGGTAAAAGCGATGCTTCGGATCCTATAAGGCGTTGCATGGTACCAACCATAAACGAATTATTTCTTTCCCCGGGAGAATCATCAGACCCCTTGGAAGAAGGGCACTACAGCCCTATACCAAACCTGGTACATCGCTACCCCGATAGGGTTTTGTTCCTCACCACCGGTTTTTGCTCTGCCTACTGCAGGTATTGTACCCGTTCACACATGGTTGCAAAGGACAAATGCCATGTTGGAGTTGAAGCATGGCAACCCGCACTTAATTACATCAAAACACATCCTGAGGTGAGAGATGTGCTTGTTTCGGGCGGTGATCCCCTAACCATGAGCGATGCCCATATAGAATACCTTTTACAAAACCTCAGAGCAATTAAACATGTTGAAATAATCCGTATAGGTACTAAAGTACCGGTGGTTTTACCCCAACGCATCACACAAAACCTGCTGCGTATTCTCAAGCAATACCATCCGCTTTACATAAGCATACACTTTACCCACCCCGCTGAGCTTTCCCCTGAAACAGCCGAAGCATGTGCACGATTAGCGGATATAGGAATTCCACTGGGCAGTCAAACGGTTTTGCTTAAAGGTATTAACGATGATGTTAACACCATGAAACAGCTCATGCAAGGTCTTTTAAAAATAAGAGTCCGTCCATACTACATTTACCAGTGCGACCCCATACCCGGATCGAATCACTTTAGAACTAAGGTTTCTAAAGGAATTGAGATAATTAAAGGATTGCGAGGGTTTACAACCGGTTACGCCGTGCCAACCTTTGTTATAGATGCTCCCGGCGGTGGCGGCAAAATTCCCCTACTGCCGGAATACTATCAGGGCGAAGTGGATGGAAAAGTAATTTTAAAAAATTACGAGGATAAAACCTTTTACTATCCCAACCCTATTGATTAAAAACCGATGAGTATGCTCCGAAAAGCACGATGGCACGATAGCACGATGGCACGAAGGCACGATAGCACGAAGGCACGATAGCACGAAGACACGAAAGCACGAAAGCACGAAGGCACGATAGCACGAAGGCATGAAGGCACGAAGGCACAATAGCACGATGGCACGATAGCACGAAGGCACAAAGGCACGAAGGCACGAAGGCACGAAGGCACGAAGGCACGATAGCATGAAAGAACGAATGAACGAAAGAACGATGGAACGAGGGCACGATAGCAAGTTAACGCGACAGAACGAAATAGGAGAAATAAGAACACACATCGGTGTTAATAACTATGTACACAAATCCAGACCAGTGGAAATTATGAAAATCTCTATACATCTCGCACCATCGTGCTTTCGTGCTATCTCCCTTTGGTTCGCATGCAATGAAAGAGACTTTTCAAAGGTTACTTACCAATTAATGTTGCAATATGTTGAAAGTAGGATTAACCTATGATTTGCGTAGCGATTACATAAAACTGGGATTTACCGATGAGGAAACAGCCGAATATGATTCGGAAGAAACCATCGAAGCACTCGATAAAACCATAACAGAGCTGGGATACACAACCCAACGTATTGGTAATGTCTTTTCGCTTGTCGATAGAATCAGTAAAGGTGAGCGATGGGATCTTGTGTTTAATATTTGCGAAGGGATGCATGGCATTGGACGCGAAGCTCAAGTCCCAGCCTTACTTGATGCGTACAGTATTCCTTACGTTTTTTCCGATCCAATGGTTTTAGCCCTTACCCTCCATAAAGGGCAAACCAAACGGGTAATCAGGGATTACGGTATTCCTACTGCCGATTTTGCAATTATTGAGTCAGTAAATGATATATTTAACATCCAATTACCCTTCCCGCTATTCGCAAAACCTGTTGCAGAAGGAACCGGCAAAGGTATTGATGGGAAATCAATAATATACTCACCTACCGAATTGGAAAAGGTATGCCACACACTTCTTAACAAACATAAGCAACCCGTTCTGGTTGAAACCTACCTGCCTGGTAGAGAGTTTACTGTTGGAATTGTTGGTACAGGAGAAAATGCAAAAGCTATTGGCGTAATGGAAATAATCATCACCCCAAGAGCAAAGGAGCAAACCTACTCCTACCATACCAAGGAAAACTGGAAAGGAATAGTTGAATACACCTTAATTAAAGGTGAAATGGAAACAATATGTTCCCAAACGGCAATAAAAGCATGGCGATGCCTGGGTTGTAGGGATGGTGGAAGAGTTGACCTTAAATTGGATTCGGCTGGGATTCCCAATTTCATTGAAGTTAACCCATTGGCTGGACTTAACCCGTCACATTCCGATATGCCAATGCTTGCCCGGTACAATGGCATCAATTACCATCAGCTCATCAAATTAATATTAGATTCAGCAATGCTTAGACAAAACAGGTAGTGTATGATTTTAAACAACTTAAAGGCTGTAATTCTTTACAACGAACTTTCGGCAAATGCCGGCCCCGATGAATCCGATATTCTTGACCAGGTAAATGTGGTTGCCGATGGATTAAACTCATTAGGAATAGAATACGCCCTTTTAGAATTCTCGCTTAACCTCCAAAAGGTTCAGGAAAATCTGGTTGAATTGAAACCCGATTTTGTATTTAATCTGGTAGAGTCAGTTAACAATAAAGGGAATCTTATTTATCTGGCTCCTGCCCTATTAAACTCACTATCAATACCTTATACAGGTGGAACTCTGGAAACCATATTCCTGACATCGTCAAAAGTCTTAACCAAGCAGCTATTGCATAAAGCAAACCTTCCTACCCCACTATGGTTTCAAGGTAATGGTGATTTTGTTACCAAACAGGGAAGAAAATATATAGTAAAACCTATTTGGGAAGATGGCTCACTTGATATTGATGAAAACTGTGTTTTTGATACAAGCAACGGGGAATTAAAATCGCTAATTAAAACTTTGAACTTCAACACCCATTTTGTGGAAGAGTATATCGACGGACGGGAATTTAACATATCTATACTGGCCGGGCCAAAAGGGCCACAGGTTTTACCCCCTGCCGAAATCACTTTCGAAAATTACGCTCCATTTAAACCAAAGGTTGTTGGTTACAAAGCCAAATGGATTGAAACCAGCTATGAATACCAACACACCCACCGGACTTTTGATTTTCCAGATGACGATAGCTCACTGATTAATCGTTTACAAGATATTTGCATTGAATGCTGGAAAACTTTCAATGTAAATGGATATGCAAGGGTTGATTTTAGGGTTGATAATGAGGGAAACCCTTACGTATTGGAAATTAATGTTAATCCATGTATATCGCCCGATAGTGGATTTTATGCTGCCTGCCAAAAAGCCTCAATACCCTTTAACGAGGCAATTAGCAGAATAATAGGTGATATTCCAAAATTTAAGCCATAAGCTAATGCAAGAACTAACCATCAGAACAGAACCAATACCGAATGATCCTGAAAATGTCAGAGAAATTGTAAGCTCATCGGGATTTTTTCACGACTACGAGATTCCCGTTGCCGTTGAGCTGGTGCAGGAACGAATAGGTAAAGGCGAATCAAGTGGCTATCACTTTGTTTTTGCCGATATTAATGGACAAACCATATCGTATGCTTGCTTTGGACCCATACCATGTACTAAAAACAGCTACGATTTATACTGGATTGCAACAAAAAATGAATTTCGTGGTAAGGGTATTGGCAAAGTTGTTCTAAATGAAGTAGAAAGATTAATCAAAAAGCTAGGCGGGAAAACCATATATATTGAAACATCATCAAAACCACTATATATACCCACCCGAAAGTTTTACATCAGCAACGGCTATAAAGTTGAAGCCCAGCTAAAGGACTTTTACGATATAAACGACGATAAAATCATTTTCTCAAAACTACTTGAATAGACTTATTTACCTTTTGTTCACCGCAGCATACCTTAACTAATAGTTCTATTGATACCCAACCATTGATACTTTCTACCATTCGAACTGCTAAGGTATGTTAAATTTTTTTATCGGCTTTAATCTTTTAGGGCTGAAGAATGTCATAGGTTGTAAAATAATATTGTATAAGCATGAAGATGAATAAAGCGACTTTTCATCACCTTTTACTTGTTGCCATAGTAATGGTAAGTGTATCGTGTGGTAAAACAGAGAAAGACGCAAAGCCAACTAACGGCAGGGTTAGGCAATCCATTATGGTTGACGGCATTATTGTTGGGTATTCTGAGTATGAAAGAACAATAACCGTACCTGGTACCATACTTCCTAATGAGTGGGTTGAACTCCGTTCCGAAATGGCAGGGAAAATAGTAGAGCTTAACATATCCGAGGGCACCCTTGTACGTAAAGGGCAGCTGCTTGCCCGTATAAACGATGCCGATATCAGGGCATTGCTACAACGAAGAATTATTGAGGAAAAGCTTGCTGCCGACGACGAACAGCGCAAAAAACGCATGCTCGAAATTAATGCCATTAGTGTTCAGGAATACGAAACATCGCTCAATAAACTTGAAGCCATAAAGGCTGATATTGCCCAATCCAAAGCCATACTGGAAAAAGCAGAAGTGCGTGCACCCTTCGATGGCAGAATTGGGTTACGGTATGTTAGCCCCGGCACATTTGTATCGGTGAATACCACTATTGCAACGCTGGTTCAGGACAATCCACTAAAACTTGAATTTGCTGTCCCCGAACGTTATGCCGGTTTGATTACCAATAATATGGAAGTGAAGTTTATCGCCGGTGATGGTCAAACGCAGTACCCAGCAAGGGTTTACGCTACCGATGCTCAAATCGATACGGAAACCCGCTCCCTCAAAGTAAGGGCAATTGCCGAAAATCAAGGCAAATCATTAATTCCGGGGTCGTACGTTAAGGCCACATTGGTATTTGAGAAAAGTCCTCAATCAATTCTTATTCCGCCTCGTGCTATTGTTCCAGATATGGATATTCAGAATGTATTTGTTTACTCACAGGGAAAGGCAAAACGGGTTCAGGTAAGGTTAGGCGAACGAACTGGAACCACGGTTGAGGTTATTGACGGGTTAAATGCTGGCGATAGCCTTATTATCTCGGGTTTAACTTCGATTCGTAACGGAATGCCCGTAAGTTTCAACATCAGGCCTAACTAAAAGTTTTTAACCAAACAAGATTACCCAAGTGAATATTTCGACTGTAAGCATAAACAGGCCAGTACTGGCATCGGTGGTATCAATTGTCATTGTACTATTCGGCATAATTGGGTTCACATACCTTGGGGTAAGGGAGTATCCCAGTGTCGATCCGCCAGTGGTAACAGTATCAACCTCGTACGTAGGGGCTAACTCAGCAGTTATTGAGACTCAGATTACCGAACCCCTCGAAGCGCAAATTAACGGTATTGATGGCATCAAAAGCATAACCTCTTCCAGCTCCGATGGACAAAGTAGGATAACTGTTGAGTTTGAATTAGGTGTTGATATGGACAATGCAGCCAACGATGTGCGCGACCGCGTATCGCGTGCCATTCGTTATCTGCCTCCCGATGCCGACCCCCCAATAATCAGTAAAGCCGATGCTGATGCCGAAAACATTCTCACGGTTACAGTGCAGAGCACCAAACGCGATTTACTTGAGCTAACTGATATTGCCAACAACATAGTAAAGGAGCGCCTACAAACCATTCAGGGTGTCAGCATGGTAAACATTTGGGGCGAAAAACGCTACGCCATGCGTTTATACCTTGACCCCCGCAAATTGGCAGCATTCAATGTTACCCCATCGGATATTCGCAATGCACTTAGCCGCGAAAATGTTGAACTACCAACAGGTATAATTGAAGGGTACCAAACCACCCTTTCCATACGTACCCTTGGACGCCTTGAAACGCCCGAGGAGTTCAACAACCTCATAATCAGATACACCAACAATGTTCCTATCAGGGTTAAAGATGTAGGCAAGGCCGACTATGCTCCCGAAAATGAACGAACCCTGCTCAGGGGCAATGGGTTGATCCCCATGGTTGGGGTTGCCCTAACTCCCCAACCCGGAGCCAACTACATTAACATTGTTGATGAGGCATACAAACGTGTCGAACAGCTCCGTAAGGAACTACCCGAAGATGTCACGCTAAACTACGCTGACGACTTAACCATCAGCATTCGAAAGGCAATTACTGAGGTTGAAGAAACCATTTTACTCTCATTTTTCCTTGTAGTACTGGTGATATTCATCTTTTTACGAAACTGGAGAACAACGCTAATCCCAATAATTGCCATACCCATTTCGCTTATAGGAACCTTTTTTGTAATGTATATCTTTGGCTTTACAATAAACATACTAACACTTTTAGGGGTTGTTCTTGCCACCGGTATCGTGGTTGACGATGCCATTGTTGTGATGGAAAACATCTACTCAAAAATTGAGCATGGCATGGATAACTTCAAGGCAGGATATACTGGCAGTAAGGAGATATTTTTCGCCATCATTTCAACAACCATTACTTTAGTTGCAGTGTTTATGCCGATTGTTTTTCTACAGGGTATAACCGGACGACTTTTCCGTGAGTTTGGTGTTGTTGTGGCTGCGGCAGTATTAATATCAGCGGTTGTTTCGCTTACGCTTACCCCCATGATGAGTACCCGCCTGCTATCACGAACACATAAGGAAGGAAGAGTGATGGCAACCATTGGTAAAGGGATTAACTGGGTATCGGACTATTACGGAAAATCGTTGCAAACCTTCATAAACCGCAGGTGGTTAGCATTTGTGGTGATGGGTGTATCGTTGATTATTATTTTTTTGGTTGGGAGTCAAATTCCCTCAGAGCTGGCACCTCTGGAGGATAAGAGCAGGTTAAGAATAAGCGTTACTGCACCCGAAGGAACCTCATTCGAGGCTATTGATGAGTACCTATATGAGCTTGCCTCGTATGTTGATACTTTACCAGAAAAAAAAGCTATGATAGCCATTTCGGCCTCTGGTGGTGGTGGAACAAATCGTGGTTTCATCAACCTATTACTCACTCAACCAAATGAGCGGGAACGCTCGCAGGAACAACTCGCCCAACAAATATCGACATTCTTACAGACCAAAACATTTGCCCAATCGTATGTCACACAAGACCAAACAATTAGGGCTGGGCGTGGAGGCGGATTACCAGTTCAGTTTGTGGTACAAGCGCCTAACTTTGAGAAGCTCAAGCAGGTGGTTCCCGAGTTTCTGGCACGCGCCCAGGCTGATGAACGCTTTCAGGTTGTGGATGTTAACCTGAAGTTTAACAAACCCGAACTGGTGATTGAAATTGATCGCGATAAAGCCAGAGCATCGGGAGTAACCGTAGGAGATATTGCCGATGCCCTTCAGCTCTACTTCAGCGGACAACGTTATGGCTTCTTTATCCGAAATGGTAAGCAGTACTACGTTATCGGTCAAGCCGATAGGCCTTACCGCGACGACCCCGATGACCTGAAAAGCATCTACGTTCGAAGTTCAAATGGTAACCTTGTCGATTTGGGATCGTTGATCAAAACCAGCGAGCAAAGTATTCCACCACAGCGTTACAGGTACAACCGGTACATTTCGGCAACCTTTAACGCAGCGCCAGCTGCAGGTTACACATTAGGCCAAGGTATTGAAGCCATGCGTGAAATTTCAAAGGAAGTTTTAGATGAGAGTTTTTCAACCACGCTAACCGGTATTTCGCAACAGTTTGAGGAAAGCTCAAATAGCCTATACTTCGCGTTTCTACTTGCTCTTATTCTGGTTTACCTGGTTTTAGCAGCCCAGTTTGAAAGCTTCCGCGATCCGTTAATTATCATGTTTACCGTTCCACTCGCGTTAGCTGGCGCTCTCCTATCGTTATGGTTGCTGGGTCACACCCTCAATATTTTTAGTCAAATTGGAATAATTGTACTGGTTGGCATTGTAACCAAAAACGGAATACTGATAGTTGAATTTGCCAACCAGAAAAAAATTGCTGGTATGAACAAGTATGATGCCGTTACTTATGCCTCGAAGCAAAGGTTACGACCCATTCTGATGACCAGCCTGGCCACAATATTCGGTACATTACCCATTGCACTGGCGTTAGGAGCTGCATCTACCAGCCGCATCCCTATGGGGGTTACAATTATTGGGGGTTTGCTTTTCGCTTTAATCCTTACACTTTACGTTATTCCGGCTCTTTACACCTATGTTTCAACTAAAAAACCAAATGTTATTCACCATGATGAGGAATAGAACAATGAAACCGCATCAATTTAAATTGGTACTGACAATACTATTAACCACGTTAATTGTTATCTCTCATGCACAGTCTCTCGATACCCTTAAAATATCTGAGGCCATACAGATTGGTTTAGAAAACAACTTTGCTTTACGAATAGCACGCAACGAGGAACAGATAGCCCGCAATAACAATACTTTAGGGGCAGCTGGCTTTCTCCCTAAAATAGATATCAACACGGCGGCAAGCGGGAGTAACTACGATATCCATCAGGAATCATCCAGCCAACCTGTTAGTGAAACTCAAAACTATAACACCAGTAATTTGAGCGGAGGCGTACAACTTTCCTGGACACTTTTTGATGGCTTTGCCATGTTTGCCAACAAACAGCGACTGAGCACCCTGGAAGAAATAAACAGCGTTACATACCAGCTAAAGGTTGAAGACGTGGCTTCGGAAATAATTATCAGCTATTACACCCTTTCGGTGGAAAAGCAACTGCTGGACATTTACAAGGAGATAATGCACCTATCGGCCGATAGGTTAAATATTGCCCGTGAAAAAGCAGCCATTGGCACCAGCTACCAGCTTGCTGTAATGCAGGCCGAGGTTGATTACCGGTCCGATTCGGCTCAGGTTTTAAGGCAAATTAACAGGATTAAGGATCTTACCATCACCATAAACAAGCTATTAGGCCGAAACCCAACCATTCAGTTCGAAATTGAGCGCAAAATTCCGGATGTAATGCTGTTCGACCAGGATTCGGTAATTGAAGCTTTGAAAAACAAAAATAAAGAGCTGCTAATTTCACGCCTAAACATACACCTAAAAGAGATTGCCATGAAGGAAGCGCAAGCCTTGCGTTACCCCAGGCTCACCCTTTCTTCGGCCTACAATATTGCACAAACCAGTACCCCTGAAGGTTCAACCACTTTGTATCGAAATATCGGACCGTCGTATGGCATTACCTTAGGGATACCTTTATTTGATGGGTTCAATGTAAAAACGAATATTTCCAATGCCAGAATTTACTTGGAGAATCAGCAGTTCAGCCTTCAGTCCATGGAAAACGACCTCACCGCTGAGGCCGTAAGACTTACAAACAGCCTATTGCTGGCTAACAACCTGGTGGAAATTGAGAAAAAATCGGCACAGCTGGCCAAGCAAAATTCCGATATATCCATTGAAAAATACCGTGTTGGACTTATTAGCGACCTGGAACTACGCGATGCTCAAATCAGATACCTGAATGCAGAGTTCCGTTACCAAAATGCACTTATTCAAGCTAAATCGGCCGAAGTAGCCATACAAGTTTTAATGGGCAGCCTAAAAATGCCCTAATGGTTATAAAGGCTTACCCATGCTACAGATTTGAAATCTTTATACCATGGTAACCATATAAACCATTCCGCTCAATGTAGTCCCAAACATCGTCGGGTACATACCCCAAAGCATCCTTTCCCTTTGAGATTATGGAACGGATATGGGTTGATGAAACACCAATAATAGGGGCATCAACTAAGCTAAATCGTTCCGATGGAAATTCCTGTTTATAAGCATTGCCTTCACGCGGATATACCCAAAAATCGTAACTTGCAATCAACTCCTCGTAACTTTTCCACAGGGGCAGGGTACTTAGCGTATCGGAACCTATTATCAATAAGAACTGCACATCGGGGTAAAGCTCACTAAGTTTCTTTAGGGTATCAATCGTGAAGGAAGGTCGAGGCATGGTCATCTCTACATCGCAAACCTTAAGCCTTTTGTTGTTCTCGCTGATGGCCAAATAAGCCATGTTTAATCGATGTTCATCCGTTTCCAGGTCCATGGGACTTTTCAAAGGATTCTGCGGACTAACCACAAACCAAATTTCCGATAAATCGGAAAACTCCAGGATATACTCGGCAATTACAAGATGCCCGATGTGAATGGGGTTAAACGAACCAAAAAAAAGTCCTATTTTCATAATTTATTCCGATAAAAATTTTCGAACAACCTGCTCAGCCTCAGCAAAAGCAGCTTCAACCTGATTATTGGTTAAAATATAATCGAACTGGTTAGCATAGGACAGCTCTTCCTGGACTTTTCCAATTCTAACTGACAGCGATTCATCGGATTCTGTTCCCCTTTTAAGTAGCCTCTCGCGGAGCACCTCAACTGATGGAGGCATTACAAAAACAGCCAATGAATTGTTGGGAAACATTCGTTTAAGGTTAAGCCCACCTTTCACATCAACATCAAACATCACATGGTGGCCTTTTTCCCATATTCGTTTTATTTCCGACCATAAAGTTCCGTAGTACGCTCCAGGGTAAACCTCTTCCCATTCCACAAATTCGCCATTTGCAATTTTTATGCAGAACTCATCAGGGGTAAGGAAAAGGTAGTCTTTCCCATTAACCTCTCCATCGCGGGGCAACCGGCTACAAGCCGAAACCGAAAACTCAATTTGAGGAAACGATTCGAGCAAATGCCTTACTATGGTAGTTTTACCGGCACCCGAAGGGGCTGAAAATATTAAGAGTTTACCCTCCATCAGCTACAAAATATTTAACGATTGCTCCTTGATTTTCTCCAGCTCATCCTTCATCATAACGACAAGTTTTTGGATATCGGCATTGTTTGCCTTGGAACCCAAAGTGTTTATCTCGCGACCCATTTCCTGAGCAATAAAACCAAGTTTACGGCCTGCCGAATCTGGTTGATTGACTGTTTCAGTAAAATAGTTGCAGTGCTGTTTAAGACGGACTTTCTCTTCGGTTATGTCAAGCTTTTCAAGATAGTATATCACTTCCTGTTCAAACCGATTATCGTCAACCGTTATATCTGCATCTATTTGCCTTAAGCTCTCAGAAATTCGCTTTCTAACATCATTAATACGTTGATTTTCAAAAGGTTCAATTCTACTAAGGTAGTCAAGTATTAGATTAACACGGTGAAGCAGATCCTTCTCGAGTATTGCACCCTCCTGTTTTCTGAACTGGACTAGGGCCTCTAAAGCATTGGAGCATGCCTGTAAAACCGCACCAAACTCCTCGGGGACAATCTCTTCCCTCTGTGTCTTTATAACTTCTGGTAATAGCAGTATAGCTGGAACAATTTCCGCTGAATTAAAACCAATACCATACTTGCTGGCGATATCGCTCAACTGCTGGTAATACGCCATGAATATGCTATCGTTTATGGGCATAACTTTCAATTCGTTATTTTCCTCAACGCTAACAGTCATATCAACCTTACCACGCTCGAGTTCCTTTGCAACTTTTAATCTTATCTCCATCTCCAGCTCACGATATGTAGAGGGTAAACGAAGGTTGAGGTCGAACTGTTTAGAATTTAATGAGCGAACCTCGACAATAATTTTTTTGCTGCCAAAAACCCTTTCGGCTTTTCCGTAGCCGGTCATTGATACTAACATGAATTTTCGTTTAATCAACAGCACAAAAGTAAGGTTAAAAGTTAAAAGTCAAAGGTTTGAGATTCAAAATTCAAAATTTAAAATTCCAAATTACGAATTTCAGATTCCAGATTACGAATTTCAGATTCCATATCCATGCTTTCCGAACAACGAACAACGAACAACGAACAACGCTTATCAGCCATCAACCATCAACTATTGGGCAGGCTTACCCAAAGACTTATAAAATTGGTGCAGAGCACCAACACATTTGTAGCATTCAGAGCAAGAAATGGTTTGAGGTGCAGCGCACCGAAATATTATACCCAACCATCAGGCAAACCGATAACACAGATTAATCTGATTTTTATGATTATTGTAATAGGAAAGATTGGATTTTAGGTGCAGCACAGCTCATATTTTATGACCGTTATTTTGGACAATCCTTGGTACGTATTTTTTCAAATTGTCTTGCCAAACTTTTTTAAAAGCGTTTCTTTTATTTTGGAGTGTAAATCAAGTAAGCATAGAATTAAGTAAAGGGGGGCAGCTATGCATTAAGATATGGGCTTTATTTCTAAAAAAGAGATAGTTAATGGTTTAAAAAATGTCTCGGTGCTCTGCACCTTTATGGGGCTTTATGTAATGATTTAATTCTACAAATGTTAAGGTGCGCTGCACCTGAATAGGTATCCTAAAGATGGATTGTAAGCCCTTAACACCACAAAAAAACAGATTTAAGATTCAAGATTTAAGTTTCTTTTTTCCGAGCAACGAACAACGAACAACTCTTATATAACTTTCAGTTATTTTCCTTTGGGGCTATATTACCTGATAATGAGGGACTATCAACCGTCAACCATCAACATTAGCGCACATCGGCTAACCATCGGTATCAAAAAGAAGGAGGTCAACTGACCTCCTTCGCCCCAAACACTCGATTTTCCCTGAAAATCGAAAGCTTCCAAGAACTAACCAACCAACTCTCCCTGAAAGCACCGGAAGCTAATGTATTAATACAAAAATAAAACCAAAATTGAATTTTTACTTGCCTAAACAGCTAAAAAGTGTTTTTTATTTTGAGATATCGGTTTACCGAATAGGTTTGTAGTTTCCCCAATTTTTTTTTATATTTCATCAAAGAATTCATAACATCATTGCCATTTATAAATGTAATATTTTAAATTTACGATGTAAAAAGGAAAAGCACCAATGAAACCTTTACGAATTGAAGCAGAAATTGATTCTCCCGAGATATACTTTAATCCTGAAACAAGAGTGTTTTCCATTTCAGGCATATCGCATCCTGAAAATGCCAAAGAGTTTTACCAACAGGTGCTCGACTGGTTGGATGAGTACTACGAGCATATGAAAACACAGAATCCATCAAAAATAGTAGTAGATTTAAACTTTCGTTACATAAATTCAACCTCATACAAGTATCTCCGCGATGTTCTAAGAAAAATATCATCGTTTCGGAGTGTAAATTTCGATGTAGAGGTTATTTGGAATTACTACGAGGAAGATGAAGAACTCCTGCACGAAGGGGTGGTTTTGTTTGAATTACCTGATATAAACCTACCCTATAAGTGCATTCCCTACAACTAATCGTAATACTGACGCAAGTTTTCGATTCGCGCTCCAATGCTTTTCAAAAGCTTTAGAAGCACATCCATATCGTTGGCTTTTACTATCGAGGTAAGTCGTCCGCTATTTTCGTCAAACCTGAGAAGTTGCTTTAAATCGCCAGCATTATAACCGGTCATGGCAGCAAAGCTCCTGCAAATTTCGTCAATCGGCACTGCCCCTGAAATAATGTTGAAATTATATAGCATGGCAATTAAAAGAGCCACCGACTCAAGTGAAAGTACTATGGTATTAGGCCCGAGTTGCGATTTTACCAAATGTTCATTATCGACACGGGCATCGAATTCGGATTCGAGTGCCTCAAGCTGAAGCTCTTTAAGTACTTCAATTAGTTCAGGGTAAAATCGCTGCTTAATGTAAAGCACTTCGGCGTACTTGTCGTCGTGTTGTCCCCGTTCAATAGCTGCTAATTTTAACATAAGTACCCTTATCCATGAATCAATTTCAATGGGTAAATACTCATCGGGTGGCAAAGAGCGAATAAATGATTTAACCTTTTTTATAAATGGATTAAATAGCTGCTGAAAGTATTCCTCCATAAGCAGCTCTGAGTGGTTAATGATGTTTTCGGGGGCAAACAGAGCGTTCGTTTCCTTTTTTAGCTGTTTTATAACAGCAATAATTTGACCGATTACCCTTGCTCGTTCCATTAGAATAAAATTATTTTTGCATGGTGATATCAGGTGGAATTATCATTTGGTAAACATAGAAAAATACAAATTAATATCCAATAATGATTATCGACAATCTTTTAAATAAAGAGACTTTAAACAAGGATGAGCTGGTTTACCTTTTAGGTTGCAACAGCGATGAAATGCCCAAGCTTTTTTCTAAAGCTGCCGAAGTAAAAGATAGGTATATTGGACGAAAGGTTTACTTCAGGGGTCTAATTGAAATGTCAAATATTTGCCGTAAAAATTGTTTGTACTGCGGTATTCGTTCAGGTAATACCAAAGTGCATAGGTACAATTTAACAGATGAAGAAGTTGTTAAAGCAGCGAGTTTTGCATGGGAAAACCGTTACGGAAGCATTGCTATTCAAACCGGCGAGGTAAACACCAAAAAATTTACCAGCAGAATAGAACAACTTTTGGAAAAAATTAATAAGGCTACAAACTACGAATTAGGAATCACGCTATCGCTTGGTGAGCAAACCGAGGAAACATACAGGCGTTGGTTCAATAAGGGTGCAATACGTTACCTACTCAGAATTGAAGCTTCCAACAGGGATCTTTATACCAAACTACACCCCAACGATGGGCATCACGATTTTGATGAACGGCTCCAGTGCCTAAAAGCATTGAAACGAATTGGATATCAGGTTGGTACAGGAGTAATGATTGGGCTACCATTTCAAACCCTTGAGCACCTTGCCGACGACCTGCTCTGGATGCAAGAAATGGATGTTGACATGGTTGGCATGGGACCATACGTGGAACACCCCGATACCCCGCTATACCAGTACCGCGATAGCCTTCTCCCCATAACCGAGCGATTTAACCTTGCTCTCAAGATGACAGCTTTGCTACGGATACTCATGAAAGATATCAACATTGTTGCACCCACAGCTCTACAAGCTATCGACCCGCTTGGCAGAGAAAAAGCCATTAAGGTGGGGGCAAACGTTATAATGCCAAACATTACCCCCGGGGCATACCGCAACGACTATAAGCTATACGAGAATAAGCCCTGCACTGACGATTCCGCTGACGAATGCATGAGTTGCATCGAGGCAAGAATACGACTCACTGGCGATGAAATTGGCTACGGCGAACATGGAAACTCAAAGCATTACTATCGCAGAATAAGAAATGACAACCAATAACCGGTTAAACCGACTGTGAATTTCCCCTGAAAAATCATAATTGAGTATGCTCCGAAAAGCACGAAGGCATGAAAGCACGAAAGAACGAAGGCACGAAAGCACGAAAGAACGAAAGAACGAAGGCACGAGGGTACGAAAGCATGAGGGCACGAAAGAACGAAAGAACGAAAGCACGATAGCACGACAGAACGAAAGAACGAAAGCAAGATAGCACGACAGAACGAAAGCACGAAGGCACGAAAGCACGAAAGAACGAAGGCACGAAAGTACGAAAGCACGAGGGCACGAAAGCAAGATAGCACGACAGAACGAAATGGGAGTAATAAAAATGAGTTCGGTATAAAAAGCATGTTTTATTTTAGCAAAACAAACTATGTTTTTAATTGTCAGCATTTTAAAAAACGTTGTGAAATTTGTTTTAACTTTATAAACTTTATAAACTTTATAAACTTTATAAACTTTATAAACTTTAAACTTTGTACCTTTTTACACTGAACTCATGCAATGAAAGAGACTTTTCGAAGGTAACTCATAATTTATTCGTTCTATTTTTGGTGGTTTGATATAAAATTGATAATTTTGCACCCGAATTGGTGTGTAATCTCTTATCAGGACTTATGAGCCGGTAATATTCCACACCCTTAATATTAATCAAATAAAACCGTATAAAATGGACCTCATTAAGATTGCCGAACAAGCATTTGTTGAGAAGAAAGAACACCCCAATTTTAAGAGTGGCGACACCGTAGTAGTTCATTACAAGATTAAGGAAGGTAATAAGGAACGTATTCAGAATTTCAGGGGTGTTGTAATTCAGCGTAAAGGAACAGGCGTAACTGAAACATTTACCGTTCGCAAAGTTTCGGGCGGCGTTGGTGTTGAAAGAATTTTTCCTTTACATTCACCCTTTATTGAAAAAATTGAGGTTGCCAAAGAGGGTCGCGTTCGCAGGGCCCGCATCTACTACCTACGTAATCTTACCGGTAAAAAAGCGCGTATTAAAGAAAAGAGGCGTAGCACTGTTGTTGAAGATATATAAAAAATCTCCCCACAGGGAGATTTTTTTTTCGACGCTTTGCAATAAAAAAAATATTACCTATTTTTGCAAATGCAAAACAAACGACCCCGTAGCTCAACTGAATAGAGTATCTGACTACGGATCAGAAGGTTGTGGGTTTGAATCCCTCCGGGGTCGCACAGCAAAGCCAGTCATTACCGACTGGCTTTAATTATCAGATTCTAATATTTCGCACGTATCAATATTATTCTATAAAATAAATGGGTATGCTCCGAAAATCACGATAACACGAAGGCACGATAACGCGAAAGCACGACAGAACGAAAGCACGAAGGCACGATAGCGCGAAAGCATGACAGAACGATAGCACGAAAGAACGAAGGCAAGAAAGCACGATAGAACGATAGCACGACAGAACGAAAGCACGAAGGCACGATAACGCGAAAGCATGACAGAACGATAGCACGAAAGAACGAAGGCAAGAAAGCACGACAGAACGAAAGCATGACAGAACGATAGCAC
>DFYV01000192.1 GCA_002383425.1 Bacteroidales bacterium UBA4073
ATTTTTATGTAAAATTGCTACATATTAATTTGCTATTACATCTTGAGGTCTGAATTTACACTTTTAACTTTTAAAATTTTATGCTTTTTATACCCGGATCATTATTATTTTAAAAAGTTCATTTTCATTTAAAGCTTACATATTACTTTGTGTATTTTGAGATTTACTTTGTGTGTTTTGTGTAATAGCTATTACAAAAGGAGGCACACCAAATTTTTTATAGCATCTCAAAAAAAATTGACCAGTAAAAATAGTATGAAATTATGCAGGGACGCACGAACGGCCTTCCTCACTCAGTTTCGGTCTTTCTTTATAATCTTTTTCAAAAACATGCCCCAATTATAATCAACGAAAACATATAAATCATCAATCATGAGGATGTTTGATGACTATCAAAAAAACATATATGAGTTCAGTCTAAAAAGTNNAGTTCATAAAGTTTGTAAAGTTAAAGTACTGAATATAAGTGATTGATGTAAATATTTAAAATATTTATTAATATCCTGATAATTAATTAACATGTTTTACTAAAATAAAACATGCTTTTAATACCGGACACATATACATAAATATAAATAAATATATATATAAAGATAATAATAAAAACATATATTAGAAAAAATATATAATATCAGAAAACAATAGAATATATAAGACAGATAAAAAAATTTTGAACAAAATTTTACAACTTGTGTTATTATATCAGCTTTGGTCGATCAATAGTTAGTATTTCTAAAAAATTGAATTTTACGATGCAATTTATTTGGAAATATAGTATTAAAGTTTCGATTTTAGAAAATTGTTAATGGTTCATGCGGTTTTTCTTAAAATCAACCAAAAATGTAATGCATTGCAATTTATTGAGCAAAGTTGAAATGAAGTCGAAATGAGCTAATTGAAATGAATTTTTATAACACACCTAAATATTTTGAACTATGAAACTATTAGAAGGAAAAACAGCAATTGTTACCGGTGCTGCTTCAGGCATTGGTAAAAGTACAGCACTCCTTTTTGCAGAAGAAGGAGCCAAAATAGTGGTTGCCGATTTAAACGCCGAAGGTGGCAACGATGTAGTAAAGGAGATAGAACGTAAAGGCGGGGAAGCCATTTTTGTAAAAGTGGACACATCCAATCATGAAGATGCTAAAAAATGCGTAGAGCAAGCTGTAGCTAAATTCGGCAAGTTGGATATTGCAGTGAATAATGCTGGCATTGCGGGGCATACGCAAACCGTAGGGGAAATGGATATTGATGGATGGAATAAAGTGATTGCGATTAACCTTTCCGGTGTATTTTATGGAATGAGATACCAAATACCTGCGATGCTTAAGAATGGAGGCGGTTCAATCGTGAATATATCATCCATTTTAGGAAGTGTAGCTTTCCCTGGTGCTGCTGCCTATGTATCGTCAAAACACGGGATAATTGGGCTCACCAAAACAGCGGCTTTGGATCACTCTAAAAACGGAATCCGTATCAATGCGGTAGGTCCTGCTTTTGTTGACACGCCAATGATAAGTGATATTGATCACGAGGAATTAAAAAAAATACATCCCATCGGTCGCCTGGCTAAACCGGAAGAGGTAGCACAACTCATCCTATGGCTGGCAAGTGATAAATCATCATTTGTTACCGGTTCATACTATCCGATAGATGGCGGTTATCTGGCTCAATAGCAAATAACTGTCGATCCGATGGCATAAAAATTTTATTCCTCCTTTCGGCTGAGGCAAACAGCCTCAGCCGAATTTATACCCGTACCTTGTTTTATAACGAGTGTTGTATTATAATACGGTTGCCGATACAAAACAGGAATGGTTTGGTAAGGGAAAACGCACGCGTCTGAAGAAGACACTCAACAACAAGGAATGGCAAAAAATATCATGTTCAGCCTACATCTGATAGCCCAAATGAAGCGAAACTTGTCCCGATGCTTTTTATCGGGAATTGCTGCCGAACCCATTTAGTTTATTAAATTTTACAGTCCCGGCTTAACTGGGTGGTACAACCTATCAAAAAAATATTTAACTTAGTTGTGGTTTTTGCTGGCCTCGATGGCATTTGGTTGCTCACCCAACTTAGCCTGCAACATACCGTCAAAACGATAACAACTATAAAGTGATTTTATGAAAAAATTTACAATTGGACAGGTAGCTTGGAAATTAAAAATACGACTGGCAACTATAAGACATTTTTGTGAAGATTTCGGTATAAAATTATCCTCACATTTTGATGGCGAACCTTATGAGTTTTGTAATTATCAAAATTTATCAGAAGAATTTATTGATTACTTAGAGAAAAATCAAGAATTTTTAAACAAATATGAAGCTGACTATTATTCTGATAAAACACCTGAAAGCATTGCAAAAACAATTAACCGAGATAAAGACCAAGTTATTAATTTTTTAAATAGATATCATCCTGATTTTTTTCTTGAAGGTGAATTTAATATGAATCAAAAATATCCATTGAGATATATTTCTTCATTTAAGATTGATAAAGAATTAGGTGGAGATTATTCTTTTTTAAACTTAAACAATAAAAGCAATACTAAAGAAATTAAAAATGTAAAAGAGATCGAAGAAAACATGATAGTTGGGTACGAGGACATTAAAGAAAGTATTATGCTTCATCTTGAACCTATTATAAATCCTGATTATTCGTTTGATTGGGGGCTAAATAAACCGGGAGGCATTTTGTTATTTGGTCCTCCTGGTTGTGGAAAAACTTATTGGGCTAATTGGATTAGTGGGTTTTTAAAATATAATTTTGTTGAAATTCCAAGGAGTATTTTTGGGAGCACTTTAGTTGATGGTGCAATGTTAAATTTTAAAAGGGAGCTTGAGAATATAAAAAAACAAACAAAAACAATTCTTTTTTTTGATGAATTTGATTCAATTGCTTCCGAAAGGAATAACTTTACATCTGGGAATCAGGAAAATAGTAAAGTTGTAAATACACTCCTACAAGAAATTCCAAAACTAATTGAAAAAAATATAGTCATTATTGCTGCAACAAATTTTATTTATACTTTAGATCCTGCTGTTATTCGTCCAGGTCGATTTGACTCAAAAATTCCAATATTTCCACCCAATATTCAAGAAAAAAGTAAACTTTTAGTTTACAATCTATTAAAAGGTTTAAAAGAAGAATCTAAACTATATAAAATTTTAGAATATAATAATGCTATAAGTGAAGAATTTTGGAAACCGTATGTTCATTTAATGAGATTATATTCTAATAGTTTAATTGTTGATTTAACACAAATAATAATAAAAAAACTAAGAAGAATTTATTTTGAAAATAATCAACTTGAGTTTCAAATTAACGAAGAACTTATTAAAGAAGCTATTAAAGAAACTTCATCTAAACTAACAAAGAAAGATATTGAAATTTATGCACAATTTTATAATGAAGTTAAAGAACTTGGTGAAAATATTTACGAAGAAAGAACAGATTTACTGTTTGACGAACTAAAATTTTACTATGATAAAGATAAAGACCCACCAAGACCAATAGGATTTAGAATACCAAAAATCGATTGAGAAATAAAATGAGGTAGATTTAAGCTGCAAATGTATTTTTTTTAAACAAAAATATATTTAATATTTCAATAGTTGTAAAAAAACCAAAACGATTTCCTGGTCTGTTATTGAGGATTCTTTTCAAGTTGTTTGGCTGAGGCTGTTTGCCTCAGCCGAATTTATACTATCGCTGTTCAAGTTTTAAGATTTCAGATACCAAATTCAAGATTCGAGATTTCATCTGTTTATATTTTCATTATTTCAATTTTTGGTACTACCCTTATTTTAGTGGTTAAAATAGCTATAAATGTGGTTGAAATGTAGTTANNTTAAAATGTTGCTTTTTCTAAATATTTTCAACTTCCTAAATACAACATATTGACTACATATGAACTATATTAAACTACATATAAACAAATGGCAAGTTTTCATTAAATTCGTGGTAGAACCTATAATATTTTGATAGGATAGCATTGAATATTTCGTAATCCAACTCGTTCGTTAAAGTGGGAATTTCAAGAGAGACATCAGGGCAATTTGGGTTATCAGATTTATTATCACAACTAGTTATAAACATAACTAATAATAATTGAAGCAGAATTAATCTTTTCATACTTTCATCTGTTTATATTTCATTATTTGAATTTACTAAACCAATTTTTTAGGTTGGTTCTAAGTTCATTTTGATTTAAAAAAACAGTAGAATGCGTTTAACCATTTTTAATTAAAATTATTAACATGTAACGAAAAATCTAAATATTTAATATTATTTAACATTAACTGCTTATCCCCATGCTAAGGATAGTCTCCTGACAACGCTTGCTTAAACAGGATCTCCAGACCATAAACAACTACCAGTAAATAACATGTTTTGCTTTACGGCAAGGCAGCTATAAATGCAAATACACAAAACTAAACCGAACAAGGAAACCGCCGCCAAATCCGTTTCGTTTATTACTTTTGACAGATCCCGCTTAACAGGAGAAATCGTAAAGTAAATTTTCAACATGGGTTAATATGACTATTGGTTTAAAGGATTTTGGGTTTTAGGGAATGGGTAAAACTTATCCTAATTACCTACCCAAACATCGCCTTAACCTTATGGAGGGCTTCCACAAGGCGGTCGATTTCGTCGAAGGTGTTGTAGAATGCCAGTGAGGCACGTACGGTGCCATCGATGCCAAAATGGTCGATAACGGGTTGGGAGCAGTGATGGCCGGTGCGAACGGCAATGCCAAACTTGTCGAGTATTGTGCCGGTATCGTAGGGGTGAATATCCTTCAGCAGGAACGAGATTATGGCTGCCTTTTCGCGGGCGTTCCCGTATATGGTTAGACCCTCAATTTCCGATAAGCGTCTGGTGGCATACCTCAGCAACTCATTCTCGTATGCAGTTGCGGCTTCAATGCCAATCCCTGTGTAATAGTTAAGCGCAGTGGCCAGGCCAGCGGCACCAATGTAGTTAGCTGTTCCAGCCTCAAACTTGAAAGGCAACTCGTTGAAGGTAGTTTTTTTAAACGTTACGGTTGAAATCATATCGCCACCGCCCTGCCAGGGAACCATGCGATTGAGCCACTCCTCTTTCCCGTATAGTACGCCAATCCCTGTTGGCCCGTATATCTTATGTCCCGAAAAGGTGTAGAAATCAGCATCGAGTTTTTGAACATCAACAATTCCATGCTTTACGCCTTGAGCGCCATCAACCAGAACCGGAATATTTTGGCTATGCGCCATGCGCACGATTTCGGCAACGGGATTAACGGTACCCAAGGTGTTCGAGACCTGTGTTAAAGCCACTATTCGGGTTTTTGGGGTTAGCAGTTCGGGTATTTTTTCAAGCATTAACTCCCCGTTATCGTTGAAAGGTATAACCTTTAGGGTAGCCCCTTTACGTTCGCATAGCATCTGCCAGGGTACAATGTTTGAGTGATGCTCCATTTCGGTCACCAGAATCTCATCGCCCTGTTTAACAAAAACCTCGCCAAATGAAAAGGCAACCAGGTTAATTGAGGCAGTGGTTCCCGATGTGAAAATAATCTCAGAAGTTTTACGTGCATTCAAAAACTTCCGAACTACCTCGCGGGCATCCTCGTACTCCCTGGTCGATTCTTCGCTCAGCACATGAACCCCCCTGTGGATGTTAGCGTTTATTTCATTATAGAAACGCTGTATAGTTTGCAGCACGCACGTGGGTTTTTGCGTAGTAGCTCCATTGTCAAAGTAAACCAGTGGCTTACCGTACACCTCGCGGGAAAGGATGGGAAAGTCGTTCCTTAAGCGTATAAAGTTGATGGTTGATGGTTGATAGTTGTTAGTTGAATTGTCTTTCATAATAAATATTATTTTTCAAATCTAAGGGTTTTATAGTAGTTAATAAAGCCATTTAGTATTTTCTTGCAAGTTTTTATTTTTATCTAAAACCAATTATAGTTCTTCACTATCCAAATGAAAAAGTTCTTTGGAAATGATAAGTTGAGTCTCCAACTCATAGGATGGGGAAGTCGTTACGAAAATTTATAAAGTTGATGGTTGATGGTTGATGGTTGTTAGTTGGACTACTTTTCATAATCAATATTGAGTCCAGTCTAAAAAGGTATTCTCGTCATTGCGAGCGGAGCGAAGCAATCTATACCTCTTTGAGCAACAGATTGCTTCGTCGTGCCTCCTCGCAATGACGCGTTTGCTTTTGGCCTTTTTTGACTGGACTCAATATTATTTCTCAAATCTAAGGGTTTTATAGTAGTTAATAAAGCCATTTAGTATTTTCTTGCAAGTTTTAATTTTATCTAAAACCAATTCTAGTTCTTCACTATCCAAATGAAAAAGTTCTTTGGAAATGATAAGTTGAGTCTCCAATTCATATAGCGAGCCACGTGAAATATGGAGAAACTGAATTGTTTCCTTTGCATGCATTCGTCCAATCCCTTCTGCAATATTGGAAGGGATCGATATGGCGGCACGA
Source organism: Bacteroidales bacterium UBA4073 (assembly GCA_002383425.1). Taxonomy (GTDB): domain Bacteria; phylum Bacteroidota; class Bacteroidia; order Bacteroidales; family Tenuifilaceae; genus Tenuifilum. The sequence continues at coordinate 6,487 of DFYV01000192.1, forward strand.
CGAATTTGCAATACCAAACCTAACTGTTCAGATGAAGGGAATTTATTAGTAAAATTATAAACTAATTTCACTAACTCTTTTGATTCCTTCCAAACTTCAAGCTCTTGATAATCCATTTATGTTGATTTTCAAGTTTATTCATCAACCATCAACTATCAACCATCAACCATCAACTATTTTTCGAACAACGAACAACGAACAACGAACAACTAACCATTCACTTCTCTTTCCTCCTTCTCATCCCTAACAACAATGCATGGGGCAGTAATGGCAGCGGGCGAGTTCGCCATGTAAGCGTTTGTTGACCATATCGTCGATTCGCTCGCGCAGGGTATCGATGGATATTTGCTTGATAACCTCGTGGACAAAGCCGAACATTAGCAGGAGCTTAGCCTCACGCTCGCCAATGCCGCGGGCGCGCATGTAGAAAAGTGCCTCGTTATCGAGTTGTCCTATGGTAGCACCGTGTGAGCATTTCACGTCATCGGCGTAAATCTCGAGCTGTGGTTTGGTTTTCATGTGGGCATCGGCGGTGAGCAGCAGACTGTTGTTTGCCTGATATGCCTGAGTTTTTTGTGCATCACGCCTAACCATGATTTTGCCATTAAAGGCTCCGGTTGCCTGGTCGTCGAGAATACCCTTGTATAGCTCGTTGCTGGTGCAGTTGGGTACTGCATGGTCAATAAAGGTATTATTATCGGTATGCTGGGTTCTATCGGTAAGGTAAAGTCCATATAGCTGAGCGTCGGCTCCCTCACCATTAAGGGTAACCGTAAGGTTATTCCGGATAAAACCACCATGAAGCGATAGAGTATTGGTAACCAGTCGGGAATCGCGTTGCTGGAGGATATAGGTATGGGTAAGTAGCGCTGAGTCGTTGTGTTCGTTTTGCATCTTCACAAGCTCAAGTTGGGCATTGCTGCCCACAAATATTTCGGTTACCACGTTCGATAGGAATCGGTTGGGCGATAGGGTATGGTTGCATATAAGCACGTTTGCCTGTGCGCCTTCCTCAACCACTATCAGGTTGCGGTACTGAACCAGCTGGTTTTCATTGGACAACAATAGGTTGATGATTTGAATGGGTTTACTTTCAGCCACATTGCGTGGGATATAGATAAAAGCGCCATCCTGAGCAAAGGCAGTGTTTAGGGCAACCAACCCATCGCTTTTGTTTTCGGCCAGTGCGTTGTATCGTTCCTTAACCAAATTTGGAAGTTTAATAGCGGCTTCGGCTAAACTTCCATATACTATACCATTGGGTAGTGTAGTCAACTTACCGGTTTCGGGCAGGTAGAACCCATTTAATACTAATGCGATATGGGTGTCGATTTCAGGTATATCGCATCGAAAAATATCGTCGATATTAAAGGTGATTCGCTTGGGTGCGAAATGCTTTTTGTAGCTATGGGCGAAAAGTGGCTCAATCTTCGAATACTTATACTTTTCATTTTTTTGCGATGGTATCCCTAACTGTTTAAAGAGTTGAATGGCTTCGTCCCTATGCTGATTGAGCAGATCGGCACTACCTCCGGAAATCAAATTGAGGTTTTTATGGTAGATGTTCACCAGCTCATCGCTAATGGGAATGGTTATAGTATTATCGGACATATTGTTACAGTTTTACCTCCCTTATATTTTAAGCGTTTTCGCCGTTCTTAATCCAATCGTAACCCTTTTCTTCAAGTTCAAGGGCGAGTTCCTTCCCTGCGCTTTTAACAATGCGTCCATTGTAAAGAATATGCACAAAGTCCGGGACGATATGTTCGAGTAAACGTTGGTAGTGGGTAATTACAATAACCGCATTATCGGGGCGTTTTAGCTTGTTAACACCGTTAGCTACCACGCGCAAGGCATCGATATCGAGGCCTGAGTCGGTTTCGTCGAGGATGGCAAGCTTGGGTTCAAGCATGGCCATCTGAAAGATTTCGTTTTTCTTTTTTTCACCTCCTGAGAAGCCTTCGTTCACCGAGCGGTTAGTGAGGGCCGAATCGATTTCAACCAGCTCCTTACGCTCGCGCATCATTTTCAAAAAATCGGAAGCCGAAAGTGGCTCTAATCCGCGGTATTTACGGTGTTCGTTTACGGCAGCCTTCATGAAGTTGACCATACTTACACCGGGTATCTCAACCGGATACTGAAAGCTTAGGAAGATACCCTCGCGTGAGCGAATTTCAGGCGCCATCGCCAGTAGATCATTCCCGTTGAAGGTAACAGAACCGTGAGTTACCTCAACCATTTCGCGTCCTGTGAGCACCGACGCCAGGGTACTTTTCCCCGAACCGTTAGGTCCCATAATGGCATGTATTTCGCCTGCTTTTACTTCAAGGTTGATACCCTTCAAAATCTCCTTATCGTTGATCTTTGCGTGAAGGTCTTTTATTACTAACATATTGTTCTCCTTTACTTTTTTGTTCTTTTGTCGATTTACTTAAAGTGATATAATCCAAGAATTTAATGAAGTTAGATGAAGTTATAGGGAGATAGATGAATTAGATTTTGCGCTTCTATAAATTGATGATGTATGGGGATTCAAAAGATAGTTCACATCATATTGAGCCTTTTGCCAAACTAACAAGTCTGTAAATACACTTGTTGGACTCCTTTGATTCATAATTTACTTTTTATTCGTTTAACTTCCTCAACTTCCTACAAACTTCCTCTACCTTCCTCTACCTTCCTCTACCTTCCTCTATCTTCTTCTATCTTCCTCTATCTCCCTCTCATTCCTTCTTTACCCAACACTCCCCTCTAAGCTAATCTGCAGTAGTTTTTGGGCTTCAACGGCAAATTCCATGGGGAGTTTATTCAGCACCTCCTTGGCGTACCCATTGATTATAAGCCCTACGGCATCCTCGGTCGATAGTCCGCGCTGGTTGCAGTAAAAGATTTGGTCTTCGCCAATTTTTGAGGTGGTAGCTTCATGCTCAACAATTGCGGTAGGATTGTCCACCTCAAGGTAGGGGAAAGTGTGTGCTCCACACCTATCGCTCAGTAAGAGCGAATCGCATTGTGAGAAATTTCTGGCATTCTCAGCGCCTTTCAAGACTTTTACAAGGCCTCGGTAGCTATTGTTACTATTCCCGGCCGATATTCCTTTCGATACGATTCGGCTACGGGTATTTTTACCTATATGGATCATTTTTGAACCTGTATCGGCCTGTTGATGGTTATTGGTAACAGCAACCGAGTTGAATTCGCCGTATGAGCCTTCACCCATAAGGATGCAACTGGGGTATTTCCACGTAATAGCGGAACCTGTTTCAACCTGTGTCCACGATATTTTGCTGTTCTTTCCCTTGCAAATCCCGCGTTTGGTAACAAAATTGTAAATGCCCCCCTTTCCCTCCTTATCGCCTGGGTACCAGTTCTGTACGGTTGAGTATTTCACTTCGGCATTTTCAAGCGCAACAATTTCAACAACTGCGGCATGCAGCTGGTTTTCGTCGCGCATGGGGGCGGTACAGCCCTCAAGGTACGACACGTAGCTGTCGTCGTCAGCTACAATGAGGGTGCGTTCAAACTGTCCTGTATTAGCGGCATTTATGCGGAAGTAGGTGCTAAGCTCCATGGGGCATCGCACCCCTTTGGGAATGTAGCAAAACGAACCATCGCTGAATACAGCTGAGTTGAGTGCTGCAAAGTAATTATCGGTTACCGGTACAACCGAAGCCAGGTATTTACGAACTAAATCGGGATGCTCATGAATGGCCTCAGTCATGGAACAGAAAATTACTCCCAGTTCCGCCAGTGCTTCGCGGAAGGTGGTTTTAACCGAGGTGCTATCCATAACTGCGTCAACGGCAACCCCGGCAAGTACCTTTTGTTCATCGAGCGGGATTCCCAACTTGTCGAAGGTTGCTTTAATCTCTGGGTCAACCTCATCGAGACTCGAAAGCGATGCCTTTTGTTTGGGAGCAGCATAGTAAATAATGTCCTGATAGTTTATTTCAGGAATTTTGAGGTGCGCCCATTTGGGCATTTCCATGGTCTGCCAATGACGGAATGCTTTTAGCCTGAAATCAAACATCCAATCGGGTTCGCCTTTCTTTTCCCAAATCGTATGGATAACATTTTCATTGAGTCCCTTGGGTATGGTTTCGGTTTCAATGTTTGTCACAAACCCATACTTATATTCTGAACCTGTTACCTCTTCCAGAATTTTATTCTGTTCTTCAGCCATCTCTTTAATTGTTTAACAAAATAGCAACAAACTAAAAAAGGTATTGTTTAGCATTTCACAGCTTAATTTGGTTTACAATTTAAATCAGCCACAAAAATATTTGCTTTGTATTGATAATGAAAGGTAAATCATAAAAATATTGTCATGCCCAATATGTTCAGCTATATACTCAACTACATGTAAAATACTAATGTTTCGCACTTATCAATATTATTCTATAAATCAAATATTTATAAATGGATTAAATTATCATGTAATTCATTATCAAACGATTGATAGCTCCAATGTATATTTAATACTTTGTGAAACTTTGTGCTTACTTTGTGTTTTTTGTGGTTATCTTCAGCGATTTAGATTTTTACCACANNCACAAAGACCACGAAGATTGTATGTACTTGTATTTTAAAATCTTAATCCATGAGAATTAAGTGCGAAACATTAATGAGTCCAATTTAAAAAGCCAAATTTCATTAAAAACGTGAAGCGTGAAACGTGAAACGCCCAAAGTCAAACCTCTGTCGTCTATGAACTTTATAGACTGGGCTCATTTTTTTACCGCAAAGGTCGCAAAGGAACCGCAAAGGTCGCAGAGTTTCACCTTTGCGGTCTTTGCGTAAAAACTTGGCGTTCTCTGCGGTTTCTTTTTTTATCTGTTTAAAATTTATGAGTCCAGTTTAAAAATCCGAATTTCATTAAAAACGTGAAACGTGAAACGTGAAACGCCCAAAATCAAACCTCTGTCGTCAATGAACTTTTTAGACTGGGCTCATTAATAAAATAAATAATAAGCCCCGTAAGGGGCTTATTTATACTGTAAATATGCCAAAACTAAAAGTTGAGGTTAACGGCAACCACCTCCTTAATTTCAGGTACATCATGCATGATGGCCTGTTCAACGCCATTCTTTAGTGTCATGATGCTATACGGACAGCTCCCGCATGCCCCGTGAAGTTTAACTTTTACCACGTAATCGTCGGTAATTTCGATAAGCGAGATATCGCCTCCATCGTTCTGGAGGTATGGGCGGATTGTCTCAATGGTATTTTCAACTTTTTTTAATACTTCTTCTTTCGTCATGGGGAATCCTTGTGATATTACTATTTATGCTTAATATTGACGATTTGAGTGGGTGGTAATTCCCTGTTGCGCCATTCAACTCTTTCCATCAGGTTTTTGGCTAACTCATCAAAGGCTTGAGCCGTAACTGATGAGTGGATGGCAGCAGGTTCGCCATAGTCACCTCCTTCACGAATGCTTTGAACAAGCGGAATTTGTCCAAGTAGAGGTATCTTCATCCGCTCTGCCAGTCTTTTGCAGCCCTCTTTACCAAAGATGTAGTACTTATTATTGGGGAGTTCTTCGGGTGTGAACCATGCCATGTTTTCAACCAAGCCAAGAACAGGGACGTTGATACTGGGGCTGGTGAACATGCTAATACCTTTTACGGCATCGGCCAAAGCAACATCTTGCGGTGTACTTATAATTACAGCACCGGTAACTGGAACTTCTTGAACTAAGGTAAGATGAATATCGCTTGTGCCTGGCGGTAAATCGACGAATAGGTACTCAATCTCACCCCATGCACCCTGATGAATTAGCTGTTTTAGTGCACTGGTGGCCATTGGACCACGCCATACCAGCGCATTGTCTGGATCAACAAAAAAACCGATGGAAAGCAGTTTTACCCCATAATTTTCAACTGGTATAATTAACTCCAACCCATCTTCCTTAACAATTTCAGGTTGGGAATGCTCCATGTTGAACATTTTGGGGATTGAAGGTCCAAAGATATCGGCATCAATTAAACCTACCCGTGCTCCGGTTTTTGCTACCGAAACCGCAAGGTTTGCAGCAATTGTCGATTTCCCAACTCCCCCTTTTCCCGATGCAATGGCAATAATATTTTTCACCTTACTAATTGAGGCTTTTTGTTTCAAGGGCGATACCTTAGGGGCAACATCGGCTACTACCATTACGTCAACTGCCACTTCTTCGCCAAACTTTTGCTGGATAACTTTTGTTGCCGTTTTTTTGATTGACGCTGCAAATGGATCGTTTGCTTTGGTGAGCTTAAGGGTAAACGATACCTTACCACCCTCAACACTAAGGCCTTGCACCATCCCCATGCTCACAATATCCTTTCCGGTTTCGGGGTGCAATACCTTTACGAGCGCATCCCTTACCGAATCAACCGATAATGCCATAATTTTAATTTAGTTTAAATTAATTGCAAAGTTAACTGTAAATTTGATAGTTCAAATGATAAAAGTCAAACTATAGAAAAAGTTCAACTGAATTTTATTAATTGGGTGCTACCCTTATTTTAGTGGTTAAATATAGCTATAAATGTGGTTGAAATGTGGTTGAAATGTTGCTTTTTCTAAATATTTT